>DASRUW010000441.1:0-11551 GCA_035655255.1 Telluria sp.
GGCCAGGATCTCGGCCAGCAGCTCGCGCTCGCGCGCGGCGGCCGCCGAGCCGGCGCCGTCGTGGCGCAGGCGCAGGGCCAGCAGGGATTCCTGCAGGCGGCGCGCGTTGAACAGGTCGCCCAGCCGGCACAGGAGGGCCGCGAGCTGGCGCATGCAGACCAGGCTCTCTTCGTGCGCCTCGCCCAGCAGGCGCTGGCGTCCTTCCAGCACCCGCTCGTACAGCATGCGGGCGCGGGTGAGCTCACCCTGGCGCGCCAGCGCGTCGGCCAGCGCCAGCTGGGCCGTGAAATGGGGCTGGCCGTCGCCCTCCTCCGCCACCAGTTCGGCCAGCAGCGCCAGCGCGTCCTCGTGCTCGCCCTGGCAGGACAAGGTGCGCGCCAGGCCCAGGCGCAGCGCCGGCGCGGCACTGTCTTCCAGCAGCAGCTCGTACAGGAAGCGGGCCTCCGCCAGCTTGCCCAGGTCGAGCATCAGCCCGGCCAGGCGCTCGCGCGCCTGCCGGGTGGCCGGGTGGTCCTCGCCCACGGTGCGCTGGAACAGGGCGATGGCCTGGTCGAGGGCGTCGCAGGCCTGGCGCGGGCGCTGCTCGTCCGCATGGCAGCAGCCGAGCCGGTACAGCAGGCGCGCCTGGGCCGCGCGGTCGCCGTCGTCCAGCCGTGCGGCAGCCAGGCGGCGCAGCAGGCGCAACTCGCGCCGGGACTGCCAGGGAAAATACCCGTCGGCCAACCAGTCCAGCAGGGTCTCGCAGCCGCGCCGCGCCGACAGGCGGTCGGCCGGGCCCGGCCCTTCCGGAAACGCGGCCGCGTGCGGCAGCTGGACCTCGTCGAAGTAGCCGGCCAGGCTCAGCTGTTCGTAGCCGTAGGCGTCGCCCAGCAGATGCTCGAACACGCGCTGGTAGCCGGGCTGGTCCGGTTCGCCCCAGCGCCAGCGCGCGCGGCGCGCGGCATGCTCGGCATCGACCCCGAGCGGCAAGGGATAGACCACCAAGGGACGCTGCTCCTCCTCGTGGCTGCGGCGGTAGTCGAGCGCGCGCTGGACCACGCCGACGGTGCCGTCCAGGCTGCGCTGGCAGGGCGGGAACATGGCCACCAGCTTGTCCGGCAAGAACGTGGTGCAGATGCTGACCTGCTCCGAGCGGCCCCCGCGCGCGTCGATCAGCACGTAACGGAAATGCGCGGCCAGCATGGCCGCGAACTGGCGGAACAGCGGTGGACACAGGCCGAACAGCGCGGACCAGGAAAACGCCGCCGCCCGCTCGCCGAAGCTGGCGTCCAGGCGGCCGGCGCGCAGCAGGTACAGCGGCCGGGTCTGGTCGACCCGCACCAGGTAATCCTGCCACGGCACCGCCTCCAGTGCCTGGCGCGCGCGCCCCGCCGGATCCGGTCCCGGGCGGGCCAGCGCCTCGCGGTAGGCGGCGAACAATTCGAGTATCCCTCCCTGCAGTCCGGCCGGCGCCTCGAACAGGCGGTCCAGGCCGGGCGCCTCCGTGTCCCAGTCGATCATCAGCACCGGCGTGCCGGCCTGCGCGCGGCCGGCCAGGGCGTGCGCGAGCGCGGCCACGACGGTACTGCGCGTGGCCCCTCCCTCGTACGCGTAACAGGTGATGACGTCGCCCGGCGTGGTCAGTGGCGGAAGCGAAATCCGGTTGAGTTCCATAGAGCTCCTCATATTTTTGGAAACGAAAAATCGGGTATGTCGCGCCATGGGCCTGTGACAGCGGGAAGCACGAATTGGTTGCAGTCGTGGTCCGCCGGCGTGAACATTTTTTGGTAGTGGTATTGCGTCGCAATGCGTTCAACCAATTTTTCTATGTGGGGAAGAAACTCTGGATTGCTTTTGAGGTCGCCCGTGGCCAGGGTGTAGCCGGAAAAGTCGAGGTAGAACCCCGGCTGCTTGATCTGGGGCGGCAGATCGAAGGGGTGCCGGGTCAGGATCACCGGGATGATCAGACGGCTCGGCAGGCGGTACCACTGCGCGCGCTGCTGCTCCAGCACCTGCATGGCCGCGAATTCGCGCCGGGTCGCCTCGTGCGCTTCGTACTTCGGGGTGTAGATCACGATCATGCTCACGCTCTCGCACAAGGCGCGCGCCAGGCGGCGCTCGAGGTCGTCGCCGCCGCCCAGGTAGTCGGTATCGATGAACAGCTCGTCCTCGGTGTCGAAATGCGGTTCCAGGTAGCAGCGGATGGCGTCGGCCAGCTCCGCCTTGAACCGGTTCATCAAGGCATAGCGCCCGTGGGCATAACTGAAGAAACAGCCGTGTCGAATCGTCATGACCCACCTCCGCAATGGCCTGCGCCATGGAAGAGGTTAGCAAGCGGTCCGGGGGGCCGTTTGCGCGCGCACAAGCGTGCTCGGGTGGGTCAGGCGGCGGGCGGCGGCTGGAAAAAGGCGAGGACCTCGGCCTGCTCGCGCGTGCGCTTGAACGGCGGCAGGCTCTGCCAGATGCGGCGGCCATAGGGTTTGCTGATGAGGCGCGGATCGCAGATCATCAGCACGCCGCGGTCCTTCTCGTCGCGGATCAGGCGGCCGGCGCCCTGCTTGAGGTTGATGATGGCTTCGGGCAGCTGGTGGTGCATGAAGCCGTTCTTGCCCTGCTTTTCCATCACGTCGATGCGCGCGGCCAGCACTGGATCGTCCGGCGGCGCGAACGGCAGCTTGTCGATGATGACGAGCGAGAGCGCCTCGCCGCGCACGTCCACGCCTTCCCAGAAACTCTGGCTACCGATCAGCACGCCGTTGCCGGCGCTGCGGAAGGAATCGAGTAATTCGGTGCGGCCGCGCTCGCCCTGCACGAACAAGGGAAAGTTGAGGCCGCGCTTGGCGAACTCGTCGCGCAGGCGCTCGGCCGCGTGCTTGACGGCGCGGATGGTGGTGCACAGCAGGAAGGTGCGCCCGCCGGCCGCCTCGATGATCGGCAGCGCGCTGTCGAGCACCGCGTCCGTGTAGCCCCAGGAATTCGGTTCCGGCAAGCCCGTCGGGACGTACAGCAGGCCCTGTTCCTGGTAGTTGAAGGGGCTGGGCCAGGTCCTGGCCGTCTCGTTTTCGAGGCCCAGCTGGCTGGCGAAGTGCTGGAAGTCGTTCTTCACCGCCAGCGTGGCGGAGGCGAAGATCCAGCTGCGCGGCGTGCCCTCGCGCTGGTTGCTGAAGATGGGCGCGATCGACAGGGGTGTCTTGTGCAGCTGCAGGGACGAGGCGAAGGCTTCGACCCACAGCACGGCGTCGTCGTCCTTGCCGTCCGCCTTCCAGCCGGACAGGCCCTGGGCCAGCTCGACCGCGCGCACGCGGCACTGTTCGATCGTTTCGGCGCGCTCGGCCTGCTGGTCGAGGGTCGCGATCATGCCGTCGAGTTCTTCCTTGAGCTTTTGCAGGGCCGGGAAGAAATCGGACGATGACGGGATCTGGGCCACCGACATGCGCACGATGTCCTGGGCGAAGGTCAGGCGCAGGTCGCGCGCGGCCTTCTCCACCACCGTCACCACCTTGGCCCAGTCCGGCCCGCCGCGCGCGTGCGCCAGGCCCTCGGCCAGCACGTCGCGGCACAGCTCCAGGACCTGCGCGGTGCTGACCGTCTGGCCGAAGAACAGCGTGGCCGTATCCGGCAGCTGGTGGGCCTCGTCGAAGATGATGGTGTTGGCCGACGGCAGCAGCTCGGCCACGCCGGTGTCCTTGAGCGCCACGTCGGCGAAGAACAGGTGGTGGTTGACCACCACCACGTCCGCCTGCTGGGCCTCGCGGCGCGCCTTCATCACGAAGCAGTCCTGGTAGTACTGGCACTCCTGGCCCATGCAGCTGTCGCGGGTGGAGGTGACCAGGTTCCAGACGGACGCGTTCTCCGGGACCCGCGCCAGTTCGGCCTTGTCGCCCGACTTGGTCATCTTGATGAAACGCTGGATCTCGCGCAGGTAGCCGACATCCTCGCGCGAGGTCATGCGGCCGTTGTTGAGGGTGCGTTCAAGATGGTAGTGGCAGACGTAATTGGAGCGGCCCTTGAGCAAGGCGACCGACACGGGCGCCTTGAGCGCCGCGCGCACGGTCGGAATGTCGCGCAGGAACAACTGGTCCTGCAGGTTTTTCGTGCCGGTCGAAACGATGGTCTTGCCGCCCCACAGCAGGGCCGGCACCAGGTAGGCGAAGGTCTTGCCGGTGCCGGTGCCCGCTTCCGCGATCAGCGTCTTCTGCTCCGCGATGGCCTGGGCGATGGCCTTGGCCATCTCGGTCTGCGAGCTGCGCGGAGAAAAGCCGCCGACGGCAGGCGCCAGCGGACCGCCCGCGCCGAACAGGCGGTCGATGTCGTCGTCGTATTTACCGGAGGGTGCGGCGGGGAGGGAATCGCTCGTCATTTCAGGCCGGGATGTCCGGCACCAGTTGCATCTTCAGCAGGGTGATGTGGTCCTTGAGCTGCAGCTTGCGCTTCTTCAGGCGGCGCAGCTGGAGCTGGTCGTGATGCCGGTCGTGGCTCAGGGCTTCGATGACCGCGTCCAGATCACGGTGCTCGACGTCGAGCTCGATCAGCCGGCGCTGGATTTCTTCCATGGTGGACATCTCACTCCCTGTGTTCTTATGTTGCGCACGAAATGATAACTGCTTGCAACGTCATGCTCTCTCGGTGCATAGTTTAATCTACCGGCTCGTCGCCGCCAACCGTAAGAGAATCAATGAGTTGGCGGCCTTTTAATAAGTGTTTATGAATTCATACAAGCTCGAAGCGGGCACTGCACAGCACATCGGAAGCCGACCCCAGCAAAACGACCGCGCCGCCCTGTTCACCGGAGCGCGCGCCCCCGGCTATGTCCTGGCCGTGCTTTCGGACGGCGCCAGCGGCGGCGCGGCGGGAGCGGAACAGGTCCTGCTCACCGCCAAGACCGTGTTCGACCTGTTCAAGCCGGGCGACCATCCCAGCGTGGAGCGGCTGGCCGACCTGCTGCGCGAGATCGTGCACGACACCCACATGATCATCAAGATGAACGCCGTGGCGGCCGGCAGCGAGCAGCTGGCCAGCTTCGTCGGCCTGGTGCTGTCGCCGCATGGCGAGGCCGTGTGGGCACACGTGGGCGACTCGCGCTGCTACCACTTCCACCGCGGGCAGTGCCAGGCGCGCACCAGCGACGCCGGCTACATCGACCACCTGGTCATGCACGAGAAGCTGCCGCTGGAGGCGGCGCGCAACCACCGCCATTCCAAGCTGCTGCTCAACATGGTGGGCAACGCGCAGCGCGAACCGTTCGTGAGCATCGGCAGCCACACGGGACTGGCGGCGGGCGACACCTTCCTGCTCTGTTCCGACGGCGTGTGGTGCTACTTCACGGACGCCGAACTGGGCGCGGTCACCTACAAGAACGCGCCGCGCCAGGCATCCGAAATGCTGATCAACAAAGCGCAGGAACGGGCCAAGGGCAAGGGCGACAACTGCACCATGGCGATCGTGCGCCTGGCCAAGCCGCCGCAGGAAGAAAAGACCTGGACCGTCGAGCGCATGAAGCGCGCCGTCTGAGCATCCCGCCGTCATCCCCGGGCTCGCCCCCCTTCGCGGGGACCTCTGGTAAGTTGTCGGTGGCACGCTTCGCACCAGGGGTCCCCGCTTGCGCGGGGATGACGCTTATTGTGACTGCCCGGCCTTGGCGGCGCGCTCGGCCTTCTTGCGGGCCACGTCCGCCTGGCGCTCGGCGGCGCGGCGGCGGCGTTCGGCGGCGGCTTGCGCCTTGCGCGCGCGCTCGGGCGCGGCGGCGCGCTCCGCCGCGGCATCCCGCAGAACCTTCGCCTCATGTTCTGCCTTGCGTTCGGCCGGGGTGCTGGCCGGGACCGCGGGCGGCGTATCGTCCGGCGCGCGCCGCGGCGGGGGCGGTTCCGCGGCCAGGCGCGCCTGCTCGGCCTGGAACGCCGCTTCGGCCTGCGCCAGCTCGCGGTCGCGCTCCTCGACGTGCACCTGGCGCTTATAGCGCTCCATCTCCACTTCCACCGCGCGCACCCGCATCAGGCCGGATCGGCGCTGCTCCTTGGCCAGGTCGATGCAGCGGTTGACGAAAAATTTCTCGTAGCAGGCCGTTTCGGCGGCAGCATAGGCCGCCTCCAGCGCGGCGCGCTCGGTCGAAGCCTTGGCCAGCGCGGCATCGGCTTCGGGCACCGAATGCACGGCAGGTACTGGAGCCCGGGCCGCGGGCGCGCGCGCCGACGTGGCGGCGCAGCCGCCCAGCACGGCGGCGATCAGCAGGAAAGCAAAGCGAGGCGCCATCGGACCCTTTCGAATAGTCTTGGTTCAGGCGAGCGAATCGGCCACGCCGCGGCGGTCCGCTTCCATGTACTCGCGCGATTGCATCTCAATGATACGCGAGACGGTGCGGTGGAATTCGTTCGCCAGCATGCCCTGGGTGTAGAGCTGGTCCGGCGGCACCTCGGCCGACATCACCAGCTTGACCTTGTGGTCGTAGAACACGTCGATCAGCCAGGTGAAGCGGCGCGCCTCGGACGACATCGCGGCCGACATCATCGGAATTGCGGACAGGATGACGGTGTGGAAGCGGCTCGCGATTTCGAGATAGTCGTTCTGCGAGCGCGGCCCGCCGCACAGGGTGGCGAAGTCGAACCAGATGATGCCGCCGGCCCGGCGCAACGCGCGGATCTCGCGGTTCTCGATGCGGATCACCGGATCCTCGTCGGCCGTCTCGGCGATGCCGGCGTAGGCGTGGCGCAGGGCGGCGTCCGCCTCGGCCCCGAGCGGGCAGTGGTAGACCTCGACCTGCTCCAGCACCCGCTTGCGGTAGTCGACGCCGGCATCCACGTTCAGCACGTCCAGCTTGTCCCTGAGCAGGGCGATGGTGGGCAGCATGCGGTCGCGGTGCAGGCCGTCGGGATACAGCGTGGACGGCTCGTAGTTCGAGGTCATGACGAAGCTGACGCCGTTGTCGAACAAGGCCTTGAGCAGGTTATACAGGATCATCGCGTCGGCGATGTCCGAGACGTGGAATTCGTCGAAGCAGATCAGCCGGTAGCGCTTGGCGATGCGGCGCGCCACTTCGTCGAGCGGATCGGCCACGCCTTTCAGTTCGTCCAGCTGGCGGTGCACGCCGCGCATGAACTCGTGGAAGTGCAGGCGCGTCTTGCGCACCACCGGCACCACCGAATAGAAGGCGTCCATCAGGAAGGACTTGCCGCGTCCGACGCCGCCCCACAGGTACACGCCGCGCGGCACGTCCGGGCGGTTGATGAGGCGCTTCAAGCCGGTCGAACGGCGCGACTTGTAGTGCGACCAGTCGTCGTAGGCCTGCTGCAGGCGGTCAACGGCGCGCTGCTGGGCAGGGTCGGAACGATAGCCGCGCTGGGCCAGCGCGTGGGCGTAGTAGTCCTGGACGTTCATGTGTGCGCCGTCATTCCCGCGCACGCGGGGAACCTCTGGCCGGTCGCGCCGCCGATATGCCGCGCACCAGAGGTCCCCGCCTGCGCGGGGATGACGATCAGAAGTTGAGCGTGCGCTTGTCGACCGCCAGCGCCGCTTCCTTGGTCGATTCGGACAAGGACGGGTGGGCGTGGCAGATGCGGGCGATGTCTTCGGCCGAGGCGCGGAACTCCAGCGCCACCACGGCTTCGGAGATCAGCTCGGAGGCCATCGGGCCGACGATGTGCACGCCCAGGATCTCGTCCGTCGCGGCGTCGGCCAGGAACTTGACCATGCCCGAAGTGTCGCCCAGCGCGCGCGCCCGGCCGTTGGCCATGAACGGGAAGGTGCCGGCCTTGTAGGCGACGCCAGCCTGCTTGAGCTGCTGCTCGGTCTTGCCGACCCAGGCGATCTCCGGCGAGGTGTAGATCACCCACGGAATGGTGTTGAAGTTGACGTGGCCATGCTGGCCCGCGATACGCTCGGCCACCGCGACGCCCTCTTCTTCCGCCTTGTGCGCCAGCATCGGGCCGCGCACGACGTCGCCCACCGCCCACACGTTCGGCAGGTTGGTCTTGCAGTCGTCGTCGACGGCGATGAAGCCGCGCTCGTCGAGCTTCAGGCCGACCGCTTCGGTGTTCAGGCCGATGGTGTTGGGCACGCGGCCGATCGAGACGATCAGCTTGTCGAACACGGCCTTCTGCTCGGCGCCGGAGGCGTCCGCGTATTCCACGGTCACGTCGTTCTTGCCGGCGCTGATCTTGCCGATCTTGCAGCCGAGGTGGATGGCCAGGCCCTGCTTGGTGAACAGCTTGTGCGCTTCCTTGGCGATCTGCTCGTCGACCGCGCCGAGGAAGGCCGGCAGGCCTTCCAGCACGGTGACGTCGGCGCCCAGGCGGCGCCAGACGGAACCCATCTCGAGGCCGATCACGCCGGCGCCGATCACGCCCAGCTTGGCCGGCACGGCGTCGATCGCCAGCGCGCCGGTGTTCGACAGGATCAGCTTTTCGTCGAAGGGCGCGCCCGGCAGCTCGCGCGCGTTGGAGCCGGTGGCGACGATCACGTGCTTGGTCTGCAGCGTCTCATTGGCGGCGCCGGCCACGTTGATGGTGTAGCCACCTTCGGCGGCGCCGGCGAACGAGCCGCGGCCGTGGAAGAAGGCGATCTTGTTCTTCTTGAACAGGAACTGGATGCCGTCGTTGTTCTGCTTGACCACCTGGTTCTTGCGCTTCAACATCTGCGCCAGGTTCAGGGACAGGCCGGACACCTCGATGCCATGCTCCTTGAACGCGTGGCCGGCGTGCTCGAAGTGCTCGGACGACTGCAGCAGCGCCTTGGACGGGATGCAGCCGACGTTGGTGCAGGTGCCGCCCGGGGCCGGGCCGCCCTTCTCGTTCTTCCACTCGTCGATGCAGGCGACCTGGAAGCCCAATTGCGCAGCGCGGATCGCGGCGATGTAGCCGCCCGGACCGCCGCCGATCACGACGACGTCAAACTGTTTTGCATTGCTCATTCTGTTGTACTTTCCTTAGGTTTCTTCGGGCACGAAGATCCACAGCAGCAGGTAAATCAACAAGCCCACGCCGAACGACACCGTAAACAGCGCGAACACCAGGCGCCAGGCCCAGGATTCGAGGCCGGTGACCTTGGCCAGGCCGCCGCACACGCCACCCAACCAGCGGTCGGTGCGCGAGCGGCGCAGATTGTTGAAGTCCCCGCGCAGACCGTCGCCCGGCGGAACATCCTTGTTCAGGGAAGGACCGTTGGCCGCGAACAGCTTGGCCTTGGCCGCTTCGAATTCGGCATCGGACAGCGCACCGGCCTGGTGCAGTTCGTGCAGGCGCTTCACTTCATCGGAGATGCTCATGGTGTGCTCCTCAAAATCGGTTGATCGTGGCGCCGTCCGTACCGGGCGCGTTCTTACAGGTCCAGCAGCAGGCGGGCCGGGTCTTCCAGCGCTTCCTTCATGGCCACCAGGCCCAGGACGGCTTCGCGGCCGTCGATGATGCGGTGGTCGTAGGACATGGCCAGGTAGTTCATCGGGCGGATCACGATCTGCCCGTTTTCGACCACGGCGCGGTCCTTGGTGGCGTGCACGCCCAGGATCGCGGACTGCGGCGGGTTGATGATCGGGGTCGACAGCATCGAGCCGAACACGCCGCCGTTGGAGATCGAGAAGGTACCGCCGGTCAGGTCTTCCAGGGTCAGCTTGCCGTCCTTGGCCTTGTTGCCGAACTCGCCGATCTTCTTCTCGATCTCGGCGATGCTCATCTGGTCGACGTTGCGCAGGATCGGCACCACCAGGCCGCGCGGCGAACCGACCGCGATGCCGATATCGAAGTAGCCGTGGTAGACGATGTCGTTGCCGTCGACCGAGGCGTTCAGGATCGGGTACTTCTTGAGCGCGGCCACGGCGGCCTTCACGAAGAAGGACATGAAGCCCAGCTTGACGCCGTGCTCCTTCTCGAACTTGTCCTTGTACTTGTTGCGCAGGTCGATGACCGGCTGCATGTTCACTTCGTTGAAGGTGGTCAGGATGGCGTTGGTGGACTGCGATTCGACCAGGCGCTCGGCGATGCGGGCGCGCAGGCGCGACATCGGCACGCGCTCTTCCGGACGGTCGCCCAGGTTGACGGCCGGTGCGGCCACGGCCGGCAGCGCGGCCTTGGCCGGCTTGGCGGCGGCGGGCGCCGGAGCGGCCGGTGCGGCCGGCTTGGAGGCGGCGGCCAGGGCGTCGCCCTTGGTCACGCGGCCGTCGCGGCCGGAGCCTTCGACCGCTGCGGCCGGGATGTTCGCCTCGGACAGGATCTTGGCGGCGGCGGGCATGGCCACGCCGGCCATCGCGTTGCCGGCCGGTGCCGCGGCAGCGGCCGGCGCGGCGGCGGGCGCGGCGGCGGCCGGAGCGGCCGCTTCCGGCGCGGCGCCGGCCTTGCCTTCGGTGTCGATCACGGCGATCACTTCGCCCGAAACGACGGTGCCGCCATCGCCCTTGATGATCTGGACCACCACGCCGTCAGCCGGCGCGGGCAGCTCGAGGACCACCTTGTCGGTCTCGATGTCGATCATGTTTTCGTCGCGCTTGACGGCTTCGCCGACCTTCTTGTGCCAGGACAGCAGCGTCGCTTCCGCGACCGACTCGGACAGCTGGGGAACCTTGACTTCGATTTGTGCCATTTTTTTCGTACTCCGTATTCTGTATGCGTTACCGTGTGGTGGTTTACTTGGTCAGGACGAAGCCCTTGAGCTTCGAGAACGCCGTGTCCAGCAGATCCTTCTGCTGCGCGTAGTGCTTGTCGTAGTAGCCGACAGCCGGCGCGGCCGAAGCCGGGCGGCCTGCATACGCGAGGCGCTGGCCGGCTTCCATCGATTCGAACACGTTGTGCTGAATCTGGAACCAGCAGCCCTGGTTCTGCGGTTCGTCCTGGGCCCACACCACTTCCGAGGCGTTGGCGAACTTTTTCAGTTCGGCGGAGAACGCCTTGTGCGGGAACGGATAGAGCTGTTCGACGCGGATGATCGCGGTGTCCGTCTGGTTGCGGGTCTTGCGTGCGTTGACCAGGTCGTAATAGACCTTGCCCGAGCAGGCGATCACGCGCTTGACCTTCTTGGCGTCGATCTTGTCGTCCATCTCGCCGATCACGGTCTGGAACGCGCCCTTGGCCAGTTCCTGCAGCGCCGAACCGGCGTCCTTGTTACGCAGCAGCGACTTCGGCGTGAGGATCACGAGCGGCTTGCGGAACTGGCGCACCATCTGGCGGCGCAGCAGGTGGAAGATCTGGGCCGCGCTGGTCGGCTGGGTCACCTGGATGTTGTTGTCGGCGCACAGCTGCAGGAAGCGCTCCGGACGCGCGGAGGAGTGCTCCGGACCCTGGCCTTCGTAACCGTGCGGCAGCATCATGACGAGGCCCGAGGCGCGGCCCCACTTCACTTCGCCCGACGTGATGAACTGGTCGATCACGACCTGGGCGCCGTTGGCGAAGTCGCCGAACTGGGCTTCCCAGATGGTCAGCGTGTTCGGGTCGGCCGAGGCGTAGCCGTACTCGAAGCCGAGCACCGCCTCTTCCGACAGCAGCGAATCCGTCACGCGGAAACGCGGCTGGCCGGGCTTCAGGTGCTTGAGGGGGATGTGCGTCGCGCCCGTGTTCTGGTCGTGACCCACCGCGTGGCGGTGGAAGAACGTGCC
>DASRUW010000442.1:0-5458 GCA_035655255.1 Telluria sp.
CGCCTGAACGAGCGCTACGCCAAAATCGAAGAGGAGCTCATGGCTACCCTCGAGCGCTGGGAAGAGATCGAGAGGCGCAACACCATGTGAGAGGCCTATGCGGGAACCGGATGAGCAGCTGAGCGCGGAACTGGAAGACGATACCGACGCCACGTTCAGCAGGGCATCCTGGGTCCGCATCGCGCCCTTCCTCGCCTACATCGGCTTCATCGTCGGCACCGACCTGCTGCAGCGTCTGGCCGGCTTTCCCCTGTCGGAACTGCGCTGGCTGTACGCCGTGCGCATCGGCGTGGTGGCCGCCTTGCTCGCCTGGTACTGGCGCGAGTACCGCGAGCTGCGCCGCTGGGACGCCGATCTCCCCGCCGTGTTCGTCGCCCTATTGATGGGCGGCATCGTCTTTTTCCTCTGGATCAGCTTGAATGCCCCGTGGATGCTGGTCGGTTCGCCGACCGGCTTCGATCCGCGCACGGGCGGCCAGCTCGACTGGACGCTGGTCACCCTGCGCCTCCTCGGCGCGACGGCAGTCGTGCCGCTCATGGAAGAACTGTTCTGGCGTTCCTTCCTCATGCGCTGGATCGTCGCGCCCGAGTTCGGCACCGTTGATCCAGCGCAGACAACCCTCAAAAGCGTTGTGATCTCGTCCGTGCTGTTCGGCGTTGAGCATAACCTTTGGCTCGCGGGCATCGTTGCCGGCGTTGCTTATAGCTGGGTTTATGTACGGTACCGCACGTTGTGGTTGTCAATTTTGGCGCATGCTCTCACGAACTTTCTACTTGGCATTTGGGTCATCCAAACCGCCAGCTGGAACTACTGGTAATTCGGACCTATAAGAACATGAAAAAGCCTCCATTCCTCGGGACCAAGCGAATCGGTCTGGCCATGCTGGTGCTGGCCGCGTACGGCGCTCCGGCCGCGGCCGGCGACGGCGATGCATTCCATCCATTCGTCGGTCTCGGCTACACACACGACGACAACCTGCTGCGCCTGCCCGACGGCGCGACCCTCGGCGGCCAGCGCGGCGATTCGATGCGCCAGGTCGTGGCCGGCCTGCTGTTCGACCGGACCTACAGCCTGCAGGAGCTCTACTTCCAGGGCAAGGTCACGCGGGTGCGTTTCTCGCACTTCGATCAGCTCGACTACGACGGCACGGACGTGACGGGACGCTGGAAGTGGCAGCTCGGCCGGGAATGGTCGGGCACGCTGGAAGGCGACTACAGCCAGACCCTGGCCCCGTACACGGACTTCCACAGCGACGAGCGCAACCTGCGCACGGAGCGGCGCGCCTTCGCCGAGGCGATGTGGCGCTTCGACCCGTCCTGGCGGGTGCGCGGCGCGCTGACCCAGGACAAGTTCACCTACGACCTGGCGGTGCAGAAATTCAACGACCGCACGGAGAGGCTGGCCGAGGTCGGCGTCGACCACCTCGCGCGCAGCGGCAACTATGCCGGCCTGGTGGTGCGCCGCCTGAAGGGCGAGTTCCCCAACAAGCGCGTCTTCGGCAGCAGCGCCATCGACGAGGACTTCGACCAGGACGAGCTCAAGGCGCGCGTGAGCTGGCGCTACAGCGGCCTGACCCAGCTCGACGTGCTGGCCGGCTGGGCCAAGCGCAAGCACGCTGTCTTCACCGAGCGCGACGCCAGCGGCGCCAACGGCCGCGTCACGCTCACCTACACGCCGACCGGCAAGACCAAGCTCACCGCCGCCGCCTGGCGCGAATTCGCGGCGCTGGAAAGCAATGTGGCCAGCTACAGCCTGAACAAAGGCGCGAGCCTGGCCGCCGCCTACCAGGCGACCGGCAAGACCCGCGTCGACGCCTCCTATTCCTACGAGAAGCGCAACTACGCCGCGCGCATCAATTCGCCCGTCGCGCTGGACTTTTCCGACTCGCTGAAAACGGCCTCGGCCGGCGTGAACTATGCCGCCACCCGCCACGTCCAGCTCAACCTGACCGCCTACCGCCAGAGCCGCAGCGGCAGCGCCGCGCTCGGCCTGGGCAGCTTCAAGGCCAAGGGCGTGAGCTGCTCGGCCAACCTGCAGTTCTGACGGGGCGGGGCATGACCGTCGTCGACATTCCGATCATCTCGTTCTTCCAGCGCGTGCTGGATCCGGTGATCATCATGCTGAGCCTGTACGTGTGCTCGATGGCGCTGGGCGAACCCTTCACCGGCTACTCGCTGGTGCTGATGATTCTCGCCTTCTTCATTTCGTCCGCGGCCTACCAGCACATCGATCCCTACCGCACCTGGCGCAGCGGACGCATGTGGGCCTACGTGCGCGACACCATCTTCGGCTGGGTCATCACGGTGGCCGTGCTGGTCTTCCTCGGCAAGGCGAGCCGGCTCGACTACTACTACAACGACGAGGTGCTGACGGCCTGGTTCATCGCCACCCCGCTGGTGCTGCTGGCGAGCCACCTGGTGGTGCGCTCGGCCAAGATCAAGCCGGGCACGCAGAACAGCGAGTTCCGCTCGGTGGTGATCGTCGGCGCCAACGACGTCGGGCTCAAGTTCGCCAAGGTGTGCGAGCGCTATCCCAATCTCTTCATGCAGGTCGAGGGCTTCTTCGACGACCGCACCGACCAGCGCCAGCCGCGCGACATGAAGTACCCGATCCTGGGCCGCATGAGCGAGATCGCGCCCTACGTGCGCCAGCACGCGACCAAGATGATCTTCATCAGCCAGCCGATCTCGGCCCAGCCGCGCATCCGGCGCCTGCTCGACGAATTGCAGGACACCACGGCCTCGGTCTACTTCCTGCCCGACATCTACATCTTCGACCTGATGCAGGCGCGCTTCGACAACGTCGGCGGCATGCCGGTGATCGCGATCTGCGAGACGCCTTTCATGGGCCTGAACGGCATGATCAAGCGCATCGAGGACATCGTCTTCGCCAGCCTGATCCTGCTCCTGCTGCTGCCCGTGATGCTGGTGATCGCGCTGGCGGTGCGCCTGTCCTCGCCGGGGCCGATCATCTTCCGCCAGCGCCGCTACGGCCTGTACGGCGAGGAGATCATGGTCTACAAGTTCCGCTCGATGACGGTGACGGAGAACGGCAGCGTCGTCACCCAGGCCACGAAGGACGACCGCCGGGTGACCCGGGTCGGCGCTTTTCTGCGCCGCACCTCGCTCGACGAGCTGCCCCAGTTCGTGAACGTGCTGCAGGGACGCATGAGCATCGTCGGCCCGCGGCCGCACGCGGTCGCGCACAACGAGCAATACCGCAAACTCATCAAGGGCTACATGCTGCGCCACAAGGTCAAGCCGGGCATCACCGGCTGGGCCCAGGTGAACGGCATGCGTGGCGAAACGGACACGCTCGACAAGATGGAAGCGCGCATCCGTTACGACCTGGACTACCTGCGCAGCTGGTCGCTGTGGCTGGACGTCTGGATCATTCTCAAGACCGTGCACGTCGTGCTGAAACGGGAGAACGCTTACTAGATTCGGATCACTTTGCCTGCAGTGTGCGCGTGCACGATTGCAAGCAGTGTGGCCGCTTTTTCTTGGTGTGTGATAAGTTTTGAATCATTGCACTTTGACCAATAACGCAACGACTTCGAGGGCAAATTGAAAACGATTCCGACATCCCGGCGCATGCTCTGCGCGGCAGTGATCGTGGCCTTGGCCACGCTGGCCGGCTGCAGCAAGAAGAACGCCGAACACAAACCCGGCCAGGCGCTCGCCAGCGTCAACGGCCAGGAAATCACGGTCCTCCAACTGAACGAGGAAATGATGCGCAACAACATCGCTCCCCAGCAGCAGGAGGCGGCCAGGAAGCAGCTGCTGCAGGCCCTGATCGACCGCCAGCTGCTGCAAAACGAGGCGGAGAAGGAAAAGCTCGACCGCGATCCGAACGTGGTGCAAGCCATCGAACGGGCCAAGGCGACGATCATCGCCCAGGCGTACCTGCAAAAGCATGTCGGAAATGTTGCCAAACCGACGCGCCAAGAGGTGGAGGACTACTACGCGAAGAACCCGCAGTTCTTCGCCCAGCGCAAGCAATTCACGCTCAACGAGATCATGATCGCCGCGCGCGACATGAACGACGAGGTCAAGAAGGCGGCCGACGAGTCCAAGACCCTGGACGACCTGGCGGCCTGGTTCGACGCCCACAAGATCAAGTACGGGCGCGGGCAGCTGATGAAGACGGGCTCGGAGATGCCGGCCGAGTTGAGCGGCCGCATCGCCGCGATTCCGAAGGGCCAGCTGTTCATCGTCAAGGAGCTCGACCGGACCTTGTTCCTCACCGTCAACGACGTGAAGGAGGCGCCGATTGCGCTCGACTCCGCTGCGCCGCAAATTGAACAATTCCTGTTAAATAAAAAGAACAAGGAAGCGGCCGAGGCCGAACTGGCGCGCCTGCGTTCGACCGCGAAGATCGAGTACCTGAACGGCCAGACCGCGCCCACGCCGGCCAAGGCGGGCGGCGCGGCGCCCGGCGCGCCGGAAGCGGCCGCCACCGCCGACGCCGGCACCGCGGCCGTCGCGGTGGCCGGGCTCAAATAACACCTACATCACACAGTCACTATTTGCTTGGGGAATCATCATGAAACGATTGATGCAATGCTTGTTTGCAGCAATGCTGCTGGTGTCGGCTGGCGCTTCCTGGGCCGCCGACGTGCTCGGCGCCGGTGACGTGCTCAAGGTTAACGTCTACGGCAATCCGGACCTGTCGATCGAGACCCGCGTCACCGACGCCGGCTCGATCACCTTCCCGCTGATCGGCCAGGTCAACGTGGGCGGCATGGCCATCCCCGCGGCCGAGAAGAAGATCGCCGGCCTGCTCGAAGGGGGCGGCTACCTCAAGAAGCCGCAGGTGTCGATCATCGTCACCCAGGTGCAGAGCCAGCAGGTGTCCGTGCTCGGCCAGGTCAACCGGCCGGGCCGCTATCCGCTGGAAGGCGGCAAGCGCAACCTCATGGACGTGCTGGCCCAGGCGGGCGGCATCGCGGCCGACGGCGGCGACAGCGTCACCCTGATCCGCACCCGCGCCGGCAAGACCACGACCGAGAAGGTGGACGTGATCGAGATGGTGCGCAGCGGCCAGCTCGACCACAACTACGATCTCGCGGCCAACGACGTGATCTACGTCGAACGGGCCCCGCGCTTCTACATCTACGGCGAGGTGCAGCGTCCCGGCATGTTCCGCCTGGAGCGCGGCATGACCGTCACCCAGGCCCTGTCGGCCGGCGGCGGCCTGACCCTGCGCGGCACCGAGCGCGGCATGGAGATCAAGCGCCGCGACGACAGCGGCAAGCTGCAGATCATCAATGCCAAGCAGGACGAGCCGCTGCGTTCGGACGACGTCGTGTACGTGAAAGAAAGCTGGTTCTGATCATGAATTTTGCCCAGTTCCTGCTGATTCTCAAGGCCCGCAAGAAGATCATCCTGCTGACCCTCGCGGTCACGGTGGTCGCGACGCTGGTCGTGAGCCTGGTCCTGCCGAAGACCTACAAGGC
>DASRUW010000443.1:0-8598 GCA_035655255.1 Telluria sp.
GCACGAACACGCTGCTGCGGCCACCCTCGGCCAGTTCGCCGCGTTCGTTGAAAAAGACGGTGTCGAAGGCGCCCTTGGCCTCAGCTTCCTTCCAGGCGGCGTCGTAGCGGGCGCGCACCGAGGTCTTGTGGCGCAGGAACAGCTCGTCCGAACGCACCGGGTCGGGCGCGATCAGGATGCGGACCTGGCCCGGAATCGGCGCCAGCGGAGCGGACTGCGTGACCAGGCTGCCATCGGCAGACAAGGCGAGCCGCATCCGGGTCGGCCCGTTCAGGGCGGCGCAGGCCGCATCGAGAACTGCGCGCGCCTGCTCATGGCTGAACGGGTAGCCGAACCAGGCGGCGGAGCGGGCCAGGCGCGCCAGGTGGCGGTCGCGGTGGCGGCAGCCGTCGGCGCTGGCGTACATCGTCTCGAAAATCTCGAAGTCGTGGCGCATCCCGGTCAGGAACCGCGCCTTCAACCGGCATTCGGCGAATTCTTCCGCCGGCGCGCTGTCGTACACGATGCCGGCGCCCACGCCCATTTCGCCAGCGCGCAGACCGCGCCTGGGCGGCCCGAGCGTCAGCGTGCGGATCGGGACGGAAAGGCAGAACGCACCCAGTTTCCCCGGTGCCGGGGGCGGATCGAACCAGCCGATGCCGCCCGTGTACACGCCGCGCGGCGTCGTTTCGATCTCGTGGATGATTTCCATCGTGCGCCGCTTGGGCGCGCCCGTGATCGAGCCGCACGGGTAGAGCGCGTGGAAGATGTCGGCCAGGCCTGCGTCCGGGCGCGGCTCGCCCTGCACCGTGGAGGTCATCTGCAGCACGCTGCCGAAGCGGGTCACGTCGAACAGGGCCGGCGCGTGCACGCTGCCGGTGCGGCACACCCGCCCCAGGTCGTTGCGCAGCAGGTCGACGATCATCAGGTTCTCGGCCCGGTTCTTCGGGTCCGCCGCCAGCGCCCGGGCGCGCCGGGCATTTTCGGAGTCGTCGTCGCTGGCCGGAGCCGTGCCCTTCATGGGGCGCGTGGTCAGCACGCCGTCTTCGTGCTTGACGAACAGTTCCGGCGACAGCGACAGCACGGCGCCGCCGTCCGGCAGGGCGACCAGCGCGCCATACGGGACCGGCTGGCGGGCGCGCAGGCGGGCATATAGCGCCTGCACGGCGCCGAAGGCGTCGAAGCGCAGGCGGTAGGTGTAGTTGACCTGGTAGGTGTCGCCGGCCGCGATGTAGGCGCGGATGCGGTCGATGGCGCGCGTGAACTCGTCCTCGTCCACGGTCGCCTGCACGTTCGCCACGCCGGCTTCCTGGCTGATCACGGTGCGCGCCGCCAGCCAGTGCGTCACCTCGTGGGAGGTGAGATGCTCGCAGCGCTCGAACATGAGGATCTGCGCCAGCGGCAGCGCCGGTTCGCGATAGGGCAGGCCGTGCAAGGCGCAGCCCAGTTCATAGGTCAGTACCGGGACGGCGTACAACCCGCGCTCCAGCGCGCGCTCCATCTGGGCCAGCACCTGCGGCCATTCGCCGGCCGACGCGCAGCGCAGCGTGGCCGTGTGGCCGGTGTAGAGGCGCGAGCGCGCAACGCCGGAGGCGCTGGCGTCGTCGAGCAGGGCGAAGCATTCCACCACGGGCATCCCGGGTCAGGCCAGCAGCAGGGCGAGCTGCACCGCCGTGCCCTCGGTCGGGCTTTGCTTGAAGCCGCTCTTGGCGAAGCGGTGCCAGCGTCCGACCACGTAGCTGACCAGCAGGCTGGCGCGCGCCGCGACGTCCGTTTCCGCGCCGTGGCCCTGGGTCGCGGCCAGGCGCAGGGCCTGGCGGAAGGCCAGCTCCACCTTGTCGTAGAACTGGTTCATGCGCAGCTGCAGGCGCTCGTCCTCGCCCACCAGCGCGTCGCCGATCAGCACGCGCGTCATGCCGGGATTGTTCGCGGCGAAGGAAAGCAGCATTTGCAGCATCGCATGGGCCTGGGCCAGGCCGCTGTCCTCGCGCTCGGCGATCTGGTTGAACAGGCCGAACACGCTGGTTTCGATGAATTCCAGCAGCCCCTCGTACATCTGGGCCTTGCTGGCGAAATGGCGGTACAGGGCCGCCTCCGACACGTCCAGGCGTTTCGCCAGCGCGGCGGTGGTGATCTTCTCGCCTTTGGGCTGCTCCAGCATCCCGGCCAGGGCCTGGAGGATCTGCAGCTTGCGCTGGCCTGGCTTGGTGCTTGCCATCGTATGTTTGCGTCAAGGTTAAAGGTTTATCAGCGCAGCCGCCGCAATTGGCGCGGAATCTGCCGCACGGATTTTACTTTGACATCGACGAACGCGGGGCGTTTGCGCATCCGCGGCAGCGCCGCGGCGCCGATCGGATCGGTCATCGACAGGTATTGGGTGACCCAGACCGTGCGCATCCCGAGCCGGTGCGCGGCGCGCAGGTTGGCCAGCGTGTCCTCCACCAGCACGCAGCGGCGCGCATTGCGGCCGTGGCGCGCCAGGACCCGGCGCAGCATGGCCTTGGACGGCTTGGGCCGCAGCTCGCCGCGCACGCGCATGTTCTCGATGGCGATGTGGCGTTCGAATTCGCGGTGCAGGCGCAGATGGCGCAGGACCTCGCGCGAGTAGCGCGCGGGCGCGTTGGTAAGCAGGATCTTCGGCCCCGGCAGGCGGCGCAGCAGCTGGGCCAGGCCGCGCTCGTAGCGCAGCAGGGCGGCCAGGTCGCCCAGGTCGTGCGTCTCGCGCAGGAAGTCGTCGGCGCTGACCTGGTGGTGCTTGATCATCCCGAGCAGGGTGGCCCCGTAGCGCTTCCAGTACAGGGTGCGCGCGGCGTTGACCACTTCCGCCGGCGCCGGCGCGTCCGCGGCGCCCAGCACGCGCGCCAGGTACTGGTTCATGCGCTGGGTGATGCCGGGGAAGATCGCGTGCGAAGCGTTGTGCAGCGTGTTGTCGAGATCGAACAGCCAGAGCAGGTTCGGCGGGTTATGATGGGTCACTTCAACTCACGGGAACATCGATGCGCCGCCAGATTATCACGTTGTTTGTGTCTCTGTTTGTCGTGCTGGTGGCGCCGGCGGCGGTGGCGGCGGAACCGCGCGGCGCGCTGTTCAAGCTGGAGGAGCAAGGTCACACCCTGTTCGTGTTCGGGACCATGCACGTCGGCCTGCCGGAGTTCTATCCGCTCGAACCGCAGGTCGAGGAAGCCCTGGCCCATGCGTCGGTGGTGGCGCTGGAGGTCGATCCGCGCCAGGATCCGCAGGTGGTGGCGCAGGCCATGCATCGCTTCGGCATGCTGCCGCCCGGCCAGCGCGTCGACGCGCGCCTGGCCCCGGCCGACCGCGAGCGCCTGGACCGCATGCTCAAGCGCGCCGGCATGGATCCCGCGGCCACCACCTCGTTCAAGCCCTGGCTGCTGGCGACCCTGCTGTCGCTGTCCGAGTACGCGGCCCAGGGCTACCGCACCGACCTGTCGGTGGACAGCTATGTGGCCGCGCAGGCGCGCAGGAGCGGGGCCCAGGTGGTGGAGCTCGAATCGCTGTCGTCCCAGCTGGCGCTGTTCGCCCAGCTCGACGACACGGCCCAGCGCAGCTTCCTGAGCGACACGCTGGAGGCCATGGAAAACGGCAAGCAGGAACGCGAAGTGCGCGAAGTGGTGGAAGCCTGGCGCACTGCCGACCGCGCCAAACTCGACGCCATCGCCAAGCGCGCCGAGGAGGACCAGACCATGTCCGGCCGCTTCGTGCAGAAGGTCCTGCTCGACGGCCGCAACGGCGCCCTGGCGGACAAGATCGCCACGCAGTTGAAGGATCAGAGCTTGAGCGTGGCCGCGATCGGCGTGCTGCACCTGGTCGGCCCGAAAAGCGTGCCGGCGCTGCTGCAGAAGAAGGGAATCCGGGTGGAGCGGGTGTACTGAGGGGAGGTGGTGCCCTTGACGTGGATTGAACACGTGGCCTCTCCCTTACCAAGGGAGTGCTCTACCACTGAGCTACAAGGGCAAAAAAAATGGGACCGAGAAGCTGGCCCCGTTTTTTCAGTGAGACCGGATCATAGTGCCAAACGCCTGTTCGGTCAAGACCTCGAGCAGCAATGAGTGTTCGATTCGTCCGTCGATGATGTGGACGGTGTTCACGCCGGAGCGGGCCGCGTCGAGGGCGGAGGAGATCTTGGGCAGCATGCCGCCCGAGATCGTACCGTCCGCGAACATCTCGTCGATCTCGCGCGCGGACAGGTCGGTGACCAGGTTGCCGCTCTTGTCCTGCACGCCGGCGATATTGGTCATCATGATCAGTTTTTCGGCCTTCAGGATCTCGGCGATCTTGCCGGCCACGACGTCGGCGTTGATGTTGTAGGCCTGGCCATCCTCGCCAAAGCCGATCGGGGAAATGATCGGGATGAAGGCGTCGTCCTGCAGCGCCTTGACCACGGCAGGATTGATCGCCTCGATCTCGCCGACGAAGCCGATGTCCAGGTACTCGCCCGGTTTTTCCTTGTCCGGCATGGCCATCTTGCGGGCGCGGATCAAGCCGCCGTCCTTGCCGGTCAGGCCCACGGCCTGGCCGCCGTAGTGGTTGATCAGCATGACGATGTCCTGCTGGACTTCGCCGCCCAGCACCCACTCGACCACTTCCATGGTCTCTTCGTCGGTGATGCGCATGCCCTGCACGAAGTTGCCCTGCTTGCCGATCTTCTTGAGCGCGTTGTCGATCTGCGGGCCGCCGCCGTGCACCACGACCGGGTTCATGCCCACCAGCTTGAGCAGGATGACGTCGCGCGCGAAACCGTGCTTGAGTTTTTCCTCGGTCATCGCGTTGCCGCCGTATTTGATGACGATGGTCTTGCCATGATATTTGCGGATGTACGGCAGCGCCTCCGCCAGGATCTGCGCCTTGATCTGGGGCGCAACGGCGGCCAGATCGTCGCTCGGTTCGGTCGGCAGGGGGTTCAAATGGGTCATGGCGAAATGAACAAATAGGAAAAGGTCAAGTCAAACAGGCGGCATTTTACGGCAAGCGCAGATTTCCGGTCCCATTATAGGTCCGCTTGTTGTATATTCGCCTGTTATGTCAGGCAATATTTCCCTCCACAGCCAACTCGAGGCGCTGCGGCCGCTGTTGGTGAAGTTCGCCTTCCTCCAGCTGCGTAACGAAGCGCTGGCCGAGGACGCGGTCCAGGACGCGCTGATCGCCGTGCTGGAGAAGCCCGACCGCTTCGCCGGCCAGTCCTCGCTGCGCACCTATGTCACCGGCATCCTGAAGTACAAGATCATCGACAACCTGCGCGCCGCCACCCGCGAGCGCCAGCTGGAGACCCAGGAGGACCAGAGCGAGGACGACCTGATCGACTCCCTCTTCATCGCCGACGGCCACACCCGCGACATGCCGCGCGACTGGGGCGATCCGGACCGCTCGCTGGAGCAGAAGGACTTCTTCCGCGTGCTCGAGGTCTGCCTCGAAAAACTGCCCGCCAAGACCGCCCGCGTGTTCATGATGCGGGAGTGGCTGGAGCTCGACACCGACGAAATTTGTAAGGAACTCGCGATTACTTCGTCTAATGCATGGGTACTGCTGTACCGAGCGCGCTTGCGCCTGCGCGAGTGCCTTGACCTGAACTGGTTCGGCCGCGCCGACGGCGCGCCGGCCACGCCCTGAGGAACGCCATGGAAGGACTCAAGCCTACCTGCCGCGAAGTGCACCGTCTGGTGTCCGAAGGGATGGACCGGGAGCTGTCCGTGGTCGAGCGTACGCGGGTGCGGCTGCACCTGCTGGTGTGCGTCGCCTGCACGCGTTTTTCGGGCCAGATGGATCTCCTGCGGCGCGCCCTGCGCGGCTTCCCGCCCAGCGACGGCGGCAACGCGCCATGAGCGTGTGCAGCCGCTGCGGCGCCGAATTCGGCTGCGCCATGGCGGACGGCGGCACGCATCCGTGCTGGTGCACCAAGTTGCCGGCGGCGGTGCCCTTGCCGCAGGACGCCCAGCAGGGTTGCTGGTGCCCGGACTGCCTTGCGCGCCACATCGAGGAACAAAGCAGGAAGCAGGACAGCGGCGGCTGAAACGACGGGGGTTACATGCGGTTTTCCGACATTCGGATCCGGGTGCGCATCGGCGCCGGCTTTGCCATGCTGATGCTGATGGTGCTGGCCGTGATCTGGGTCGGCGTCACCCGCATCTACGCCATCCGCGCGGAGACCGACCGCATCCTGCGCCATGACTGGGTGGCGCTGGACGCCGCCAAGAACATCCAGACCGATTCGCGCGAAGCCGCCATGCGCATCGTGGCCCTCATCATCCAGCGCGACCGCGCGCAGCGGGTGACCGCTTACGCCCGCATCGACGAAGCCAAGCGCATGATCGACGGCCAGATCGCGCGCCTGCAAAAGATCGACGCCACGCCCGAGGCCCGTCGACTTATCGGCGAGATCGAGGCCGCGCGCGCCCGCTATTACGATTCCTTCATCGACGTGGCCGACCTGGTCGAGGCCGACGACCGCGAAGGCGCCGAGTCCAAGATGAATTCCATGGCCCTGCCGCGCCTGGACGAGCTGCTCAAGAAGATCCAGGAATTGGACGCCCTGCAGCAGCGCCAGGTGACGGCCGCCTCCGAGCAGGCCCGGCGCGACATGAACGTCTCGCTGGCCGAAATGGGGGGTATTGGCGCGCTGGCCGTGCTGCTGGGGATCGGCTACGCGGCCTCCGTGCGCTCGATCACGGCGCCGCTCGACGCCGCGATCCGCGCCGCGCGCCGGGTGGCGGACGGCGACCTGGAGACCATGATCGAGGTCACCTCGAAGGACGAGACGGGCGAGCTGCTGCAGGCGCTGAAGGACATGACCGCCAGCCTGGCGCGCCAGCAGGAACTGCAGCGCGCGGTGATCGTGGCGGAGGACGCGACCCGCATGAAGTCCGACTTCCTGGCCAACATGTCGCACGAGATCCGCACGCCGATGAACGCCATCATCGGCATGACCCACCTGGCGCTGCAGTCGGAACTGACGGCCAAGCAGCGCAACTACCTGGAGAAGGTGGACGGCGCGGCGCGCAATCTGCTGGGCATCATCAACGACATCCTGGATTTTTCGAAGATCGAAGCCGGCAAGCTCACGTTCGAAAAAGTGGAGTTCTCGCTCGACGACGTGATGCAGCAGCTGGCCGACCTGGCCATCATCAAGGCCCAGGACAAGGGCCTGGAGCTGCTGTTCGACATCGGCGCCGACGTGCCGCGCGAGCTGATCGGCGACCCGCTGCGGCTCGGGCAGGTCATGCTCAACCTGACCAGCAACGCGGTCAAGTTCACCGAGCACGGCGAGGTCGTGGTCAGTGTCCAGCGCATCGAGTCCGGCGCAAGCGAGGTCGCCTTGCGGGTGGAAGTGCGCGACACCGGCATCGGCCTGTCGCCGGAAGGCCGCGCACGCCTGTTCCAGGCCTTCAGCCAGGCCGACACCTCGACCACCCGCAACTACGGCGGCACCGGCCTCGGGCTCACCATCAGCAAGCGGCTGGTCGAGATGATGGGCGGCGAGATCGGCGTGGACAGCGAACCCGGGGTCGGCAGCACCTTCCACTTCACGGCGCGCTTCGGGCTGCCCACGCAGCCGGTGCCGCGCAAGGCCTGCGCCGAGGACATGTGCGGCTTGCGCGTCCTGGTGGTGGACGACAACGCCACGGCGCGCGAGATCTTCCAGCATCTGCTGCGCAGCCTTAGCATGGAAGGGACCGCGGTGGACAGCGGCGCCGCCGCGCTGCGCGCCGCTTCCGAAGCGCGCGCCGCTGGCAAACCCTTCGACCTGGTGCTGGCCGACTGGCAGATGCCGGGCATGGACGGCATCGAGACTGTGCGCCGCCTGCGCGCAGAACTGGCGGGCGGACCGCTGCCGCGTTTCGTCATCGCCACCGCCTACAGCCGCGACACGCTGATGGATGAAGCGGCCGGCCTGGTGGACGGCTGCCTGTCCAAGCCGGTCAGCGCCTCGACCCTGTTCGATACCATCGCCACCGTGTTCGGGCGCGCGGTCGCGCCGAGCCGGCGCTCGCGGCGCGAGTCCGACTACCGCGAGGCGGCGCAGTCCGTGCGCGGGGCCTACCTGCTGCTGGTGGATGACAACGAGGTCAATCAGGAGGTCGCGCTGGACCTGCTGGCCGCCGCCGGCGTGCGCGCCGACGTGGCGGAGAACGGTGCCATGGCGCTCGCGAAGATCGCCGTCACGCGCTACGACGGCGTGCTGATGGACTGCCAGATGCCGGTGATGGACGGTTTCGAAGCCACGCGCCGCCTGCGCGCCAATCCCGACAACGCCGGCCTGCCGGTCATCGCCATGACCGCCAACGCCATGGTCGGGGACAAGGAGAAATGCCTGGAAGCGGGCATGAACGACTTCATCGCCAAGCCGGTGGACGTGGCCCAGCTGTTCACGACACTGGCGCGCTGGGTCAAGCCCGCCGCGCCGCCGCCGGCGGATGCCGCGCCGGCCGCGGCCCCGAACGAACTGCCGCCGGTGCCCGGCCTGGCCATGTCCGCCGCCCTGGCGCGCGTGGGCGGCAGCACGAAGCTGATGCGCAAGCTGCTGGAACGCTTCGCCGAAACCCAGCGTGCCGCCGCGGCGCGGATCGAAGCGGCCATCGGCGCCAACGACCTGGCCGCGGCCAC
>DASRUW010000444.1:0-2918 GCA_035655255.1 Telluria sp.
GATCACCCTGCCGATGACGGCGCCGCATGTCCGCGCCCGCCTGCCGGGCATGTCGGAGCGCGACCGCCACGCGATGTCGGAACTGCTGATCGGGGACCTGATCCGCCACCTGTGCTACCTGACCCGCGCTCCGCAGGCGCGGGCGCCGTATGGCGACCCGGACTTCATTCCCTACTTCTTCCACGAGCCCCTGAGCGCGCAAGGACTGGCCGGCATGTTCGCGGCCAAGGACAAGCCGACCGTCCTGCGCCACGAATTCCTGGGCATGACGGCGGCGGTGGACGCGGGCCGCTATTCCGGCCGCATCTTCGGCTTCATCGACGGGCGCCGCACCTTCGGCGAGATCTTCGACCTCGTGCGCGCGCATCCGGCGCACAAGGCGGCGCCGCCCACGGATGCGGAGCTGTTCGCGGACTTCAAGGCGTCGTTCGACCTGCTCAACGCGATCGAGCGCATCCTGCTGCGGCACGTGTCGTGCCGCTGATCGGCCGTCGTTCCCGCGCAGGCGGGAACCCCTGATCAGACGCGCGCGGTCAACGCCTTGTCAGGGGGCCCCGCGCAGGGGGGGCGCCGAGCCCGGGGATGACATGAACCGTCTCAGTCTGCCTGCTTGCGCAGGAAAGCCGGGATGTCGTAGGTCTCGACGCCGTTCTTCTGCATCGCCAGCACCTGCTCGGAGGCCTGCTCGCGGCGCCACACGGCCGGCTGCTTCATGCCTTCCATCGCGTGCGAAGCGCCGCTGGCGAAACCGCCGCCCAGGGCCGCGCCGCCGGCCATGCCGCCGGCCGCCATCACCGGCTGGTTGTGGGTGCCGGTGCGCAGCATCGGGGTCTGGACCAGCTGCATGTTCTTCTTGCCCTTGCCCAGGCCGGTGGCGACCACGGTCACGCGCAGGTCGTCGCCCATGTTGTCGTCGTAGGCGATACCCTGTGCGATCGAAGCGTCCGGCGCGGCGAAGGCGCGCACCACGGCCATGACTTCCTTGATCTCCTTGCCCTTGAGGCCGCGGCTGGCGGTGACGTTGACCAGCACGCCGCGCGCGCCGGACAGGTCCACGCCATCGAGCAGCGGCGAAGCGACGGCCTGCTCCGCGGCGATGCGCGCGCGGTCCACGCCGGCGGCGGTCGCCGTGCCCATCATGGCCTTGCCCTGCTCGCCCATGATGGTCTTGACGTCGTTGAAGTCCACGTTGATGTGGCCCGGGACGTTGATGATCTCGGCGATGCCGGCCACCGCGTTGTTCAGGACGTCGTCGGCGTGCTTCATCCAGTCCATCATCGACTCGTCCTCGTAGATGTCTTCCAGCTTTTCATTCAGGATGACGATCAGGGAGTCGACGTTGCGGGACAGCTCCTCCAGGCCCGCTTCGGCGATGTCCATGCACTTCTGGCCTTCGTAGGAGAACGGCTTGGACACCACGGCGACCGTCAGGGCGCCCTGCTGCTTGGCCACTTCCGCCACGATCGGCGCGGCGCCGGTGCCGGTGCCGCCGCCCATGCCGGCCGCGATGAACACCATGTGCGCCCCGCGCAGCGCGTCCTCGATGCGGGCGCGCGACTCCTCCGCCAGCAGGCGGCCCACTTCCGGCTTCATGCCCGCACCCAGGCCGGTCTCGCCGATCTGGATGATGTTGTGCGCGCTCGACATCTGCAGCGCCTGGGCATCCGTGTTGGCGGCGATGAACTCCACGCCGGACACGCCTTTGTTGATCATGTGCTGAACCGCGTTGCCGCCTGCGCCGCCGACGCCAACCACCTTGATAACGGTACCCAGTGCTGCGTTATCGACCATATCGAACTCCATGATAGAACTCCTGTATCAAAGTGCGGCTTTCAAGCGCCAGGCCTCATACGTTGGCATCAGACCTGGAGCTTGAAAACTGCTGCTTACTCAAAAAATACCTGTTGAACCGACCGACCTTTAAAAATTCCCGAGGAACCACTCCTTCATGCGCTGCCACACCGCCTTTACCGAGCCATCCTGACGCGTCACGATGTGGCCCCGCAAATACTGCTTTTTCGCTTCCAGCAGGAGGCCGAGCACCGTCGCGTAGCGCGGGCTGCGCACGACGTCGGCCAGCTGGCCCCGATAGTCCGGCGTGCCCAGGCGCGCCGGCTTGAGGAAAATGTCTTCCGCCATCTCGATCATGCCGGGCATGATCGCGCTGCCGCCGGTGAGCACGATGCCAGACGAGAGCACGCCCTCGTAGCCCGACTCGCGCACCACCTGGTGCACCATCGCGAACAGCTCCTCGACGCGCGGTTCGATCACGGCCGCCAGCGCCTGGCGCGAGAGGTTGCGCGGACCGCGGTCGCCCAGGCCCGGCACTTCCAGGTGCTCGCCCGGATCGGCCAGCACCTGCTTGGCCACGCCATAGCGGATCTTGATTTCTTCCGCTTCCGCGGTGGGCGTGCGCAGCGCCATGGCGATGTCGTTGGTGATCTGGTCGCCGGCGATCGGAATCACCGCCGTGTGGCGGATTGCGCCGTCCGAGAACACGGCGATGTCGGTGGTGCCGCCGCCGATGTCGATCAGGACCACGCCCAGTTCCTTCTCGTCGCCGGTCAGCACGGCGTCGGCCGAGGCCATCGGCTGCAGGATCAGGTCCGACACTTCCAGGCCGCAGCGGCGCACGCACTTGACGATGTTCTGCACCGCCGACACCGCGCCGGTCACGATGTGCACGCGCACCTCGAGGCGGATGCCGCTCATGCCGATCGGCTCGCGCACGTCCTCCTGGCTGTCGACGATGAACTCCTGCGGCACCGTGTGCAGCAACTGCTGGTCGGTCGGGATGTTGACCGCCTTGGCCGTCTCGATCACGCGCGCCACGTCGGCCGCCGTCACCTCCTTGTCCTTGATGGCCACCATGCCGCTCGAGTTGAAGGAGCGGATATGGCTGCCGGCGATGCCCGCGT
>DASRUW010000445.1:0-3736 GCA_035655255.1 Telluria sp.
GCACGAAATCCAGAAGTTCAGCGAGCTTGCCCACCGCTGGTGGGACCCGACCTCCGAGTTCCGTCCCCTGCACGAGATCAATCCGCTGCGCCTGGAGTGGATCAACGCCCGCGCGCCGCTGGCCGGCAAGGACGTGATCGACATCGGCTGCGGCGGCGGCATCCTGGCCGAATCCATGGCGCGCAAGGGCGCGCGCGTGACCGGCATCGACCTGTCCGAAAAGGCGCTCAAGGTGGCCGACCTGCACGCGCTGGAAGCGGAAGTCGAGGTGCGCTACCAGCGCATCGCCGCCGAGGACATGGCCGCGGCCGAACCGGGCAAGTACGACGTGGTGACCTGCATGGAGATGCTCGAGCACGTGCCCGATCCGTCTTCGATCGTGCGCGCCGCCGCCACCCTGGTCAAGCCGGGCGGCCATGTGTTCTTCTCCACGCTGAACCGCAATCCCAAGTCCTACCTGTTCGCGGTGATCGGCGCGGAATACCTGCTGCGCATGCTGCCGCGCGGGACGCACGACTACACCAAGTTCATCGCCCCGGCCGAACTGTCGCAATTTATCCGCAACGCGGGATTGCAGATCGATGGCTTCAAGGGACTCAGCTACAATCCCCTGACGAAAATGTATTCGCTGAACCAGGACACCGACGTGAACTACATGGTGGCCTGCACGCGCCCGCTCTAACCCGCATTCCGGCAGCTTCTTCGATGACAACCTTTACCCTTTCGGCGCCGCGCGCCGTCCTGTTCGACCTGGACGGCACGCTGGCCGACACCGCGCCCGACCTGGCCGCCGCCGTCAACCTGCTGCGCACGGCGCGCGGACTGGAACCGACGCCCTACGCCGTGCTGCGCCCGACCGCCTCGGCCGGCGCGCGCGGCATGATCGGCGCCGCCTTCGGCCTTACGCCCGCGGACGCCGGTTACGAGGAACTGCGCGTGCAGTGGTTCGACAATTATCAGAACGCCATGGCGGTGCACAGCTCCCTGTTTTCCGGCGTGCGCGAACTGCTGGACGGGATCGTCGCCGGCGGCAGGCAGTGGGGCATCGTGACCAACAAGCCGGCCCGCTTCACCGACCCGCTGGTGGGCCTGATCGGCCTCACCGACGCGGGCTGCGTGATCTCCGGCGACACCACCGGCTACGCCAAGCCCCACCCCGCCCCGTTGCTGGAAGGCGCGCGCCGCCTGGGCGTGGCCCCGCAGGACTGCTGGTACGTGGGCGACGACCTGCGCGACATCGAAGCCGGCCGCGCGGCCGGCATGCGCACCGTGGCCTGCTCCTGGGGCTACTGCGGCGCCATCGATCCGGCCCGCTGGGGCGCGGACCTGCTGCTCGACTCACCGCTCGCCCTGCTCGACGCCTTGCGCGGCATCGGCGCCGAACTGGCTGCCTGATGCATACATCCTGTTACGTCTGATACAGCTTATTGGCTATCGGCATCGGTTCCTCATCGTTAATCTACCCATGACGCAACACACAACATGGAGTAGCAAATGGAACCGATCACTGTCACCCACCCGACCCGCCGCCTGCATCCGCTGATCGCCGGCGCCGCCCTGTCCGTCATCGCCTTTGCCGTCGCCGGCACGGCCGCCGTTACCGGCCTGCTGCCCTCGTCCAAGGCGGACCCGGCGCCGCAAGCCGCAGGCGCTCCGCTCGCCGCCGCGCAGCAAGGCGCCCCGGCAACAGGCGCGCTGCCGGCTCCGGCCAGCAATCTGACGGTCGCCGCGGCCGCATCGGAGCCGCCGGGCGCCGCCGTCGCGCCGAAGCCGGCCCCGAAACCGGCCCCGCGGGTGGTGCATCACGTGGTCCATCACACCAGCGCGCCGGCGCCGCAACCTGTCGTCCAGCAACAGCAGCAGCCGAATTATCTGGCAATTGGCGCGGGGGCCCTTGTGGGCGGCGTGATTGGCCACCAGATAGGGGGTGGCCGGGGACGTGATCTGGCAACGGTGGCGGGAGCGATTGGCGGCGGCATCGCCGGCAACGAGCTTGCAAAACAACGCCAGCAATGAAGGTCACGTTACGGTAGAATGTAGTTTCTGCTTAGGGGGCGACCTGGTTTCGACGTGGGTTGCAAAGCAGCGCAGGGCATACCGAGGCCTGGTTACCTCGTAAATACACCCAGAAACAAACAACTGCAAACGATAACTCGTACGCACTCGCAGCTTAATCGCTGCTAGCCCTTCGCCGCTTCGTCCCTGGGGCGGGCTGGCAACAGCATGAAGGGTCATTTACAGGGAATCGGGTTGAGCCGGGTCACTTGGTTCAGCCTTAAATCCAAGGTGACTCGCCTGTCCAAAGCGTGCACGTCCGCGTTGTCCGGGTTAAATCAATTGACAGTGCTAAGTATGTAGAACTGCCTGTAGAGTGCTTGCGGACGCGGGTTCAATTCCCGCCGCCTCCACCATCTTTCCGATAAGCCGTTGATTCGTCAACGGCTTTTCTTTTTTGCCTGTCCGATTTGGCTTGGAACCCCAAGTACGCCCCCCCAAGTCGGGAACTAGGATGGCACTCAAACTATCTTCACACCTCCACCGCAGCCGGTCGGGAATCTTGCATTTCCGCATTGCATTCCCGCCTGACCTCCGCCATCATTTCGCCTCTCGCGAAATTTACCGCACTCTCCGCACCGCCAGCGTGCGGGAAGCGACAGATGCCGCCCAGGCCCTCTCAATCGCGTTCAGACGGGTTTTCCATAAAATCCGACAACAACTGTTGCTTTCCCTTCCAGCAGCTCCGCCCCAATGGTCCCGGGCAACAGTTCGCCGGCCACTTCCTGCCAGCCGAGTTCGCGCCAGACGATCTCCAATCCGCCATCAGCACGTTCAGCATCAACCGCCCCATCGAGGTGGCTGAATTGATCTGCTGCGTAGCGGCGCTGAAGCTGACCCGGCAACGGTCGAACACATCGACCATCCGCGCGAAATCGGCCAGCGAGCGCGACAGCCGGTCGACCTTGTAGACAACCACGATGTCGATTTTCCCGGCCTCGATGTCTGCCAACAAGCGTCGCAGGGAGGGACGCTCCATGTTGCCGCAGGAGTAGCCGCCATCATCGAAATCATCGTCGACCGGCACCCAACCCTCCGCGCGCTGGCTCGCAATGAAGGCGTGGCCCGCTTCCTTCTGGGCATCGATGGAGTTGAAGGACTGGTCCAGGCGCTCGTCGCTGTAGACCCGGCAGTACACCGCGCAACGCTTCGGCGGCACGAGGATCGGCGCGTTCATTGAGCCTCCCCCTTGCCGTCGCGTAGCCCGAAGAACGTCGGTCCATGCCACTGGGTACCGGTAATGTACCGAGCTGCTGCCGACAAGCTCTTGAACCATTGTCCGTCGAGTTCGTACAAGCCATCCGACGTCACGGTTACGCGGTATTCGCGGTCGTCCCATTGTCGAATCAGGGTGGTGCCCGGCATTAGATGCAGTTGGGTGCCGCGTCCGTGGCTTGCCGAGCTGGCCGGGACGGTTCGGCGGGTAGCGCCCCATCCAGCCGGTTGTCGGCATGGTCATGTTGATCGATGGCCAGTGTTACGACTTGATCACATATCGTCCACACCATAAGGTAAGGAGGACAGATAGCGACGGTGCTGTGTCCGATTCGTTACGTCAAGCGGCGTGCCCCATGGACGACTGCTTGGAGGCGCTGGCAACACGCGTTGGGCAAGGCGGTGGCGGGCCCCAACCAACAAAGTGATTTTGGCAAAATTTGCCAAAAATAGTCACGCTGCGTTA
>DASRUW010000446.1:0-4276 GCA_035655255.1 Telluria sp.
GACCACGGCGAACCCGTACACGGCGAGATAGGCGCAGGTGGCGACCAGCACGCCCGCCGCGCCCGCGCGCTCCACCGCGGCGCCGCGCAGGGCGCGCCGCTCGAACACGAAGTCCATCAGGACGCGGAAGATGAACAGGCCGGCCATGCCCGCCGCCACCCAGGGCGCCGGACGCACGCCGCCGAAGTACAGGGCCGAGCCCTGGATCAGGAACGTGACGACGAACATCGCCTGCAGGAACACGTGGGCCGGCACGACGAAGGTCGCGCCCAGCGCGAACAGCGCGCCCGCCACCAGCGACAGCAGGATCGGCGCGTCCAGGCCGGCCACCGCGCCGATCAGCAGCGCGGCCAGGCCGATCGGCAGGAACATCAGGAAGGACAGCCGGCGCGCGCGCTTGGCGTCGCGCCGCGCGAAATGGGGATTGGCCGCGCGCGGCGTCACGGACGCGCGGCGCGCAAAAGCGAAACGGAGCGGCATGGCGAACTTCATCGGCGTCACGCTCCCCCGAACACACCGATGAGCTTGCTGCGCCCGGCCGGCTGCATGGCGCGCAGCATGTCGTTCACGAAGCGGTCCTGCAGCTTGTAGGCCTCGTCCGGGTCGCGCGAGATGTTCGACACGCGCACCAGCATCCCGTCCGGGACCGTGCCCGTCAGGCCATACTTGAGCTCGGCCAGGCGCTGGTCGATGCCGGGCATCACCGCCTTGTTGCCGATGGTGATCCAGTAGGTGATCGGCTCGTAGCGGTTGCCGTTAATCGCCATCAACCGCTTGATCGGCAGCTGGCCGAAGGCCGTGGCCAGGCGCGCGTTGCCGTTACGGGTGATCTCGAACCCCTGGGCGGCATAGCAGACCTCGGGCTTGTGCACGCCCATGTTGTCGCTCTGGTCGCCGCCGTAGGCCAGGCTCAGCATGATGCGCTCGCCGGCGCGGTTGATGTAGGTGCGCGACAGGGTCTGGTTGTAGATGCGGTCCAGCTTGGCCTGGGTGGCAGGATCGACCTGCAGCGGAATGATGCTGGTGTCGACCTCCCAGTCGCCGAACTTGACCGGCACCATCTGCTCCAGGCTGAACTTGCTTTCCAGGTCGGCGATCTTGCGGTGCGGCGTGAGGGCGGCGGCCAGCACGCCGGAGGTGGCCATGCTCACGCCCAGCACCAGGCTGGCGACGAAGGTCTTCTTCATGCCGTGCCTCCCGCGACCAGGGACACGCGGCCGGCGCGCCGGCGCGCGATCCACTGCAGGCCGGAGTCGACCGTCAGGATCAGCACCAGGGCCGTCACGAACAGCACCATGCCGGCGAAGCCGTGCAGGAAGCCCTGCCCCGCCGCGTCGCCGAAATAAAAGGTAATCAGGGTCAGGACCATCACGCGGATCACGTTGGCGGTGAAGGAAATCGGCACGATGCACACGGCCAGCCAGACATTGCGGAATACCGAGGTGTGGCGCACCACGTTCAGGTAGAACAGGCCGAGCGCCTCCAGGGTGAGCAGGGTCTGCAGGCCGGCGCAGGCATCGGCCACCATCAGCTGGTAGGGGCCGATCTGCAGGATCACGCCGTTGCGGGCGATCGGCATGCCGATCCAGTACAGGATGTGCTCGGTGACATAGGACACCGCCATCTTCATCGGCATGGTCAGGGCGCTGACGATGGGGCCGGGCAGCGGAATCATGAACAGCATGAAGAAGAACGGAAACCACTGCACGGCCAGCGCGGCGGGACCGAACTTGACGAGGATGACCGCCATCAGCACCACGATGAAGGAGCCGATCTCGAAGGCGAGGATGTTCTGCGAGCGGCCCAGCACGTACAGCAGCAGGCCGCAGGCGAACAGGGTCCAGGCCCCGGCCCCGGCCGGCCTGCCGGCGCGCGCCAGCATGGCCGGCCACTGCCGGTACAGCAGCCACAGCGACAGGCCGAGGATGATCGGCCCGTGGGCCTGCTCCTCGCTGGACCAGATGCCGTTGAACAGGTCGTAGAAGGTCGGCAGGTACAAGGCCAGCACGCCAGCCAGCACCGGCCACCACTCGGGCAGCTCCCGGCGCAGCGCTGCGGCCAGGCTGACGGGCTCACGGACGGGCATGGCTTGCGGCATCAGAAATCCACCAGCACGGAGCCGACGACCTGGGCGCCGGTGTTGTTGATCTGCTCGGTCACGTACTGGATGTCGTCGATGTGGGTGCGGTTGCGGCGCGCCACCAGCAGCACTCCACCGACCCGGCCGGCGATGGCCAGCGCGTCCGACCCATGCGCGAAGGCGGCCGCGTCGTACAGCACCACGTCGTAGCGCTCGGCCAGGCGCTGGTTGAACTCGGCGAAGCCGTGGCGGCTCAGGAGCTCCTGCGGGTTGGGCGGCATGGTCCCGGCCGGCAGCACGGACAGGGCCACGAACTCGTCGATGCGGGCGACCGCGTCCAGGTCGGCGCGCCCGGCCAGCACGTCCGACAGGCCGAGCTTGCCTTCGAGCCCGAAGATCTCCTGCTGGCCCGGCGTGCGCAGGTTGGCGTCGATCAGCAGGGTGTGCTCGCCCAACTGGGAAAACACCACCGCCAGATTGGCCGCGAACAGGCTGGTGCCGTCGCCCGCGTCGACGCCCACGATGACCAGGCCCTTGTGGCGCGAGAACCAGCGCAGCATCAGCTGGCTGCGCACGGCGCGCAGGGTCTCGACCTGGCGCGAGAACGGCTGGTAGGCCGCCAGCAGCCGGCTCGAATACTTGCCGTCGCCCTTGAGCAGGTAGGGATAGTCGAACTGGCGCGCCAGCACCTGCTGGATGTCGCTCTCGGTGATCAGGCCCAGGCGCTGGGCCGCCTCGCCGAAGCGGATCCCCAGCTCCTTCTGCATGCGCAGGACGGTCTCGGCGTTCTCCGGCGTGATCTTGCCCTGCTCCAGCAGCAGGCCGCCGATCGAGGAATCGGTCATGGGCGCGGCCGACGGCGGCGCCACGTGCAGCGCGGTATGAGTCATGTTGATGTCCATGTTATTGAAGGCGCAGGCGGCGCGGAGCAAGAGGGTTGGGCAGGCGCAGCCGGCGGCGCGCCGGAGCGCCCCAGTCGATCACGCCCAGCACGGGAATTTGCGCGATCTCGATCAGGTCGCCTTCCGAACGGACGCGGCGGTCGAGCATTTCGGCCAGCATGCCCAGGCCCAGGCCCAGCATGCCGCCCAGGAACACCGACAGCACGGTGTTGAGCAGGATGCGCGGGCTGGCCGGCTCGGTGGGCGGCACGGCCGGATTGAGCACGGCCACCTCGGACTGGTCGGACGAGCCTTCCAGGCGGGTCTGGGCCAGGCGCCCGGTGGTGGCGTCGAAGGCGCGCTGGGCGCTCTCCACGTCTTTTTGCAGCACGTTCATTTCATCGCGGGCCCGGTTCAGGGCCAGCACCTTGCTCTTCTGCTCGGCCAGGGCGGCGCGCAGGGTCGCCTCGCGCGCGGCCAGGATGCTGGCGTTGTTGGACACGCTGTTGGAGGTCACCCGCGTCTGGGTGGCCAGCTCGGCGCGCAGGCGGGCCACCTCGGCCGACTGGCTCTGGTAGAGCGGATGGTTGCGGCCCAGGCGGGCGCCGGCCTCGGCCAGCTTGGACTCGGCGTTGGCGAGGTTGGCCTTGAGGTTCTGGATCAGCGGGCTCTGGGTCACGTCCGGCATCTCGGCGTAGCTGCCGCCGCGCGCCATGTTGCCGCGCGACTGGGCCTCGGCCAGCAGGCTCTGCACGGCGACCAGCTGGGCCGACAAGTCGTTCAGGCGGTTCGATTCCACGTCCAGGCGGTTGTCGACGCTGACGATGCCGTGGTCCTGCTGGTACTTGGACAGCTTGGACTGGGCCGTTTCCAGGGCGTCGCGCAGCTGCTTGGTCTGCTCGGTGAAGTAGCCGGCGGCCTTGCGCATCGGATCGTTCTTGAGCGCCACGTTGAGCTTCTGGTATTCGTCGGCGAAGGTGTTGGCCACCGTGGCGGCGAATTGCGGATCGGTGCCGCGGAAGGCGACCTCGATCACGCTGCTTTCGCGCGAGGGCGTCACGTCCAGGCGCTTGAGCAGGGCGTCGGCCAGCCAGTCGCGCACGCTGCCCTTGCCGCCGGTGGCGTCGTTGAACTGCTGGATCACGGCCGGGTTGTTGGCCAGGTGCAGGGAATCGACCACGCGCAGCCCGACGTTCTTGCTGCCGATGATGTCGATCTGGGTCGCCATGTAGCCCGGCATGAGCTGGCCCGGCATCATGATGCCGGTCAGCGGATCCACGCCCTTGTAGTTGAGGACGAGGTTGGTCGAGGCCTT
>DASRUW010000447.1:0-10361 GCA_035655255.1 Telluria sp.
GTATTCGCATTGGTCCTGGCTGTCTTCTCCCTGGGCGCGCCAGCCCGCGCCGGCGAGCGCGGCACTGCCGACGAGGCGGTGGCCATGGTCAAGAAGGCCGCGGAAGTGCTCAAGGCCAGCGGCAAGGACGCCCTGTTCGCCGAGGTGAACAACCCCGGCGGCAAGTTCGTCAAGGGCGACCTGTACGTCTTCATCCACGACCTGAACGGCACCTGCCTGGCCCACGGGGGCAATCCCAAACTGATCGGCAAGAACCTGCTCGACATGCAGGACGCCAATGGCTACAAAATGGTGCGCGGCTTTGTCGATACCGCCAATACCAAAGGCAAAGGCTGGGTCAATTATAAATGGCTGAATAAAACCACCAAGGAAGTCGAAGATAAATCGACCTATCTGGAAAAGCACGGCGACCTGATTATCAGCGTCGGCATCTACAAAGCCTGATCCGTATTTCCCTCTCGCGCGCGGGCCGCGTCTGCCCGCTTTCCCAGGTGAAATAGACTGGTGGGAGCAATCATGCTAATTTTTTACAAATTACGCCTGGGAATGCGGTTGCGCCTCGGCTTCGGGATGATGCTGGCCATGTTGGTCGGCACCATCGCGATCAACGACGTGGTCGGCACCCGCAACCGCGAAGCGACCAACCGCCAGCTCGCCGTCAGCCGCGAAAAGCTGGAACTGACCAATGTCCTCAAGGCCGCCCAGCTGGAAGCCGTGGTGGCGATCCGCACCATCGGCCTGCAGTCGGACGTGGGCGCCATGAACCGCGAGGAAGCCAAGCTGCACGCCCAGCAGGCCAAGGTGGCCGACGCGCGCAAGCAGCTGCTCGCGCTGGGCGCCTCCGACGGCGCGCGCCAGATCTTCGCCCGCCTCGACCAGATCGAAGCGAATCTGAAGAAGCCGACCTCGGACGCGATCCAGGCCGCGCTCAGCTTCAACCAGGACACGGCCGGCCAGATCATCGCCAGCCGCGTCGATCCGCTCTATCAGCAGGAACTGGCGGAGCTGAACAAGCTGGTCGCCCTCAACAAGACCGAGGCCCAGCAGGACGTCGACGAAGGCGAAGCCTCGGCCCGCCGCCTCAAGTACATCCTGATCGGCATCGGCGTGGCCACCGCCGTGTTCGGGTGGCTCCTGGCCCGCCTCATCACCCACAGCATCACCAGCCCGATCAACTTCGCCGTCTCGGTCGCCCAGCGCGTGGCCGAGGGCGACCTCTCGAGCCAGATCGAGGTGCGCGGCGCCGACGAGACGGCCGACCTGCTGCGCGCCCTGGCCGACATGAACCGCAACCTGGTGAAGGTGGTGCATGAGGTCCGCACCGGCACCGACACCATCGCCAGCGCCGCCGTGCAGATCGCCAGCGGCAACCAGGATCTGGCCAGCCGCACGGAGGAGCATGCGGGCAGCCTGCAAAGCGCCGTCGCCGCGGTCGAGGAACTGACCGGCACCGTCCACCAGAACACGGCCAGCGCCGGCAAGGCCAACCAGCTGGCCGAATCGGCCTCCTCCGTCGCGCTCAAGGGCGGCGAGGTGGTGGCCCAGGTGGTCGACACCATGGGCTCGATCAACACTTCCGCCAACAAGATCGTGGACATCATCGGGGTCATCGACGGCATCGCCTTCCAGACCAATATCCTGGCCCTGAACGCCGCGGTGGAAGCGGCGCGCGCAGGAGAACAGGGGCGCGGCTTCGCGGTGGTGGCCTCCGAAGTGCGCAACCTGGCCCAGCGCTCCGCGAGCGCGGCCAAGGAAATCAAGTCGCTGATCGAAGACTCGGTGCAGAAGATCGAGAACGGGCACAGGCTGGTGGCCCAGGCCGGCACCACCATGAACGACATCGTGGTCAGCGTGCAGAAGGTGACCGACATCATGGCCGAAATCACCAGCGCCAGCGAGAGCCAGTCGCACGACATCGACCGCCTCAACGAGACCATCGCCAGCATCGACGACGGCACCCGCCAGAACGCCACGCTGGTGGAGGAAGCCGCCGCTTCGGCCAGCTCGCTGTCCGAGATGGCGACCAGCCTCGATCACGTGGTCAGCATCTTCAAGCTGGGCGACGAGGCGCGCACGCCGGCGCTAAGGGTGGTCGAAGGCGGCGCCGCCCGCCCGGCCGCCGTGCGCCCCGCCGCCGTCCAGCGCCGCCTGACCGGCAGCTGACGCCTTCCGCTTTTCCGCCTGTTTAAGGAGACCGTATGAGCAATATCCGCCACCCATCCGAATTGAGCATCCGATCCACGCAGCGGCTGCGCGACGGCGACGATTTCGACGTGCTCATTGTCGGCGCGGGCATGTCCGGGCTGTACACCGCCTGGCGCATGCAGAACGACTACCGCCAGAGCCCGAAGCTGAAGGCGCTGGCCGACGCGCGGCCCGACAAGCAGCTGCGCATCGGGATCGTCGAATACAGCAACCGCGTCGGCGGCCGCCTGGACAGCGTCATCATCGACGACATGACCAACGTTCCCGCGGAGCTGGGCGGCATGCGCTTCACCAAGAGCCACGAGCTGCTCAACGTCCTCATCGACCATCTCGGCCTGCGCGACCAGATCGACGAGTTCCCGATGTCCGAGAACAGCCAGTTCACGCTACGCGCGACGCGCCTGAACGAAACGGCCATCACCAACGGCGAGCCGGTGCCCTACAAGCTCACCGAGGCCGAGCTGAAAAAGACGCCCAACGCGCTGTTCAACTACGCCATCGAACAGGTGGTCGGCCCCGGTGCGCTGGAATGGTCGGACGCGAACTGGCAGTGGGTGAAGGAGAACTTCAAGTACACGGGCGGGGTCTACGACAACCAGCCCCTGTACAACATCGGCTTCTGGAACGTGCTGTACCAGGTGCTCTCCAACGAAGGCTACGACTACTGCTGGAACGGCGGCGGCTACAACTCCAACACCATCAACTGGAACGCGGCCGAAGCCATGCCCTATATGCTGACCGACTTCTCGGTCACGCCCAGCTACCTGCGTTTCATGACCGGCTTCCACACCCTGCCCGCCACGCTGGCCGAACGCGTGACCGAGCACCAGTGCCCAATCTTCGGCAACACGCAGCTGGTGCGCTTCGACCGCAAGGCCGGCGGCGGCCTGCGCGTGCAGGTCCAGCGCACGGGCGATCCGTCCACCCGTATCGCCGTCACGGCCGCGGAGCTGTTCCTGGCCATGCCGCGCCACAGCCTGGAGCTGCTGGACCAGGAAACGGAATTCTTCCACTCGCGCGAGGCGCAGTACAACATCCAGTCGGTGCTGCTCCAGCCGGCTTACAAACTCTTCATCGCTTACGAAAACCGCTGGTGGAACAAGGACCTGTTCTACTCCGGCCCCACCGTCACCGACATGCCGCTGCGGATGACCTACGACTTCGGCACCGAGGCCGAGCGCGGCGGCTCGCCGAGCGACCAGCGCGCCCTGCTGCTGGCCTCCTACTGCGACATGAACGGGGCGAGCTTCTGGAATGTGCTGGAGCGGCGCGGCGTCTTCACCGAGCCGCCCAGCTGGGACGAGACGGGCAGCAAGGGCGGCGCGCCCGCACCCGACCAGATGTGCGCGATGGCGGAACAGATGCTGGTCCAGTGCTTCAGCGTGGACGGCGTCCAGCCCAAGCCGTCGCTGCGCATCGGCTCCTACTACCAGGACTGGTCGCAGGACCCGTACGGGGCCGGCTTCCACGCCTGGGCCGCCCACTACAAGGCATGGGAGATCATGCGCACCGTGCGCCAGCCGCTGCACGACTGGCCGGTCTACATCTGCGGCGAAGCGTATTCCAATGCCCAGGGCTGGGTCGAAGGCGCGCTCTGCACCGCCGAATCCGTCCTCGAAGACAAGTTCGGCATGCCGCGCATCGTGGGTCTGTCGCCCGCGTATCCGTTGCTCACGCCGGTTCCGGTCAAGCCGGGGACCGAGGAAGCCCGCCCGACCTATCTGCGCCGCGATACCAATAACGCCTTCTGACCCGGAGCATCCATGGACAACACCAACCACTACGACGTCGCCATCCTCGGCGGCGGCACCATCGGCCTGTCTTCCGCCTACTATGCGGCGGCCGCGGGCAAGAAGACCATTCTCTTCGAGCAGAACGCCTTCTACAACGACAAGGGCAGCTCGGACGGCTACTCGCGCATGTTCCGCATCATGTACTCCGATCCGACCATGGCGATGCTGGCCGAGAGCTCCTTCGCGCTGTGGCACGAGATCGAGGAGGACACCGGCGTCCAGCTCCTCAAGACGAACGGGCTGCTGTTCTACGGCCTGTCGGGAGACTCCGTGGAAGGCGACCTGCAGGCCTGCGAAGAGACGATGACCGCGCTCGGCATCCCGTTCCAGCGCTATGACCGCGCCGGACTGAAGGACCATTACCACGTATTCCGCGAACTGCCCGCGCACTACTGGGGCCTGAACCAGGCCAGCAGCGCAACGACCGAGGTGCAGCAGACCCTGCGCACCTTCCACGACTTCGCCATCCGAAAGGGCGCCACGCTGATCGACCACTGCCCGGCCACCGTCGTCGACCCGCAGCCGGGCGGCAAGCCGCTCACCATCTCGACCCCGCGCGGCGTATTCACGGCCGACAGCCTGATCATCGCCGCCGGCGCCTGGTCGAACGACGTGTTCCAGCCCTTCAACCTGCAGCTGAACCTCGAGATCTGGCAGATGAACGTGGCCTATTTCAAGGTCGATCCGGCCCTGCAATGGCCGATGTGGTTCGAATTCGGTCCCACCGTGGACGGCGTGCAGCAGCAGTTCTACGGCTTTCCTCCGCTGGAGCGGCCCGGCTACATCAAGGTCAGCTGCGAATTCACCAACGATAAGTACGAGAATCCGCGCCAGTGCAGCTACCGGCCGAACCCGGACATCCTGCGCAGCATCAGCCAGTTCGTGGAGCAGCGCTTCCGCGGCATCGATCCGACGCCGCAGGACCCCGCCACCTGCCTGTACACGATGAGCGCGGACGGCCAGATGGTGCTCGACACCCTGCCCGGCTATCCGAACGTGGCGACCTTGACCGGAGAATCCGGCCGCGCCTTCAAGTTCACGCCGCTGTTCGGGCGCATCCTCACCCAGCTCGCGACCACGGGCGCCACACCCTACGACATCAGCGAGTTCAGTATCGAGCGCAAGGGCATCATCAGGAAGTGAGCGTTGCGAGTGCCTGTTCGATGTCGGCGCAGAGGTCTTGCGGGTCCTCCAGGCCGACATTGAAGCGCACCAGCACGCCCCCGTGCTGCCAGCCGCGGCGCATCGCCTGCACGCGGTATGGCATCACGAGGCTGTTCGCGCCGCCCCAGCTGTAGCCGATCTTGAACAGCTTGAGGGCATCGACGAAGCGGTCGGTCTGCGCTTCCGTGTAGCGCGGATTGAACAGCACCGAAAACAGGCCGGCCGCGCCGCTGAAGTCGCGCTTCCAGATGGCGTGGCCCGGGCAATCCTCGAAGGCCGGGTGCAGCACCTGGTCGATCTCCGGCCGTTCTTTCAGCCAGGCCGCCACCGCGCGGCCGCCGGCGTCGTGCGCCTCGTAGCGCAGCTTCATCGACGGCAGGCCGCGCATGACGAGGTAGGCGTCGTCCGCGCCCACGCCCATCCCCAGCCGCATGTGAGCCAGCGCGATGCGGTCGATCAGCGCCTTGTCGCGGGTGACCACCGCCCCCATCAGCACGTCGGCGCCGCCCGACTGGTACTTGGTGAGCGCCTGCATCGAGATGTCGACGCCCAGCTCGAAGGGGCACAGGGACAGGCCGGCCGACCAGGTGTTGTCCAGCGCGACCAGCACGCCGCGCGCGTGGGCGGCGGCGCAGATCGCGGGGACATCCGGCACTTCCATCGTCACCGAGCCGGGCGCCTCGACCCAGATCAGCTTCGTGTTCGGCTGGATCAGCTCCGCAATGCCGGCGCCGATCAGCGGATCGTAGTAACGCGCGCCGATGCCGAAGTCGCGCGCCAGCCAGTTGCCCATTTCGCGGTTCGGGTTGTACACGTTCTCCGGCAGCAGTACGTCGTCGCCCGTGCGCAGGAGGGCCAGGTCCACCATCGAGATGGCGGCCAGGCCGCTGGGCGCGAGCAGGCAATACGCGCCGCCCTCGATGGCGGCGATGCGCGCCTCCAGCGAGAACGTGGTCGGTGTGCCGTGCAGCCCGTAGGTATAGGCGTTCTTGTTCTTCCAGTCGCCGCCGCGCATGGCGGCGACGTTCGGGAACACGACGGTGGAGGCATGGTGGATGGCCGGCGGCAGGGCTTCGAAGCCGGCCGGCGGCGCGTAATCCGGATGAATGATGGAGGTTTGCTGGCTTTTCATGGCCAAAGTGTACCTCACATGGCCTGTTCCAGCGTGATCCGCAAGGCTGCCGCTCTCTCGCTTCTCTCATAGCGGGACCAGGCGCCATAGCGGACTTCGCGCAGCTGGTCCTGGCGCAGCAGATTCGAGCCCGCGAACTTCAGCGACCTGCCCTGCCCGAGGCGCAGGTTGAGGTAAAGATCGAAGCTGCGCGCGACACCCGCATAATCACGTACCAGCGGATTGGTCCGGGACCACCCGCCGCCTTGCACGGAGTACGCAGCCCCGCCCTGCACGGCGTCGGACCAGCGGTAGTCCGCGCCGATGTTGGCCGAGTAAGGCGTCTGACGCGCGAGCCGGTTATCCGGCGCCGGCAGGCCATCGACACGGGACCAGTTGCGCGCGCCATTGGCCCGCAGATCCAGCCGGCCGAAAGAACGGCGCCATTCCAGCTCGATCCCGTACAACCTGGCCAGCCCGCCGTTGGCCGGCGTCGCTACCCACCCGCCGCCGTCCTCGGACAGGTTTTGCAGCATCACACCGTCGATTCGCCGCGCATAAGCCGATACGCTCGCCATCCCGCCATGTGCATCATAGGTTTCCCACGCCAGATCGAGATTTCGCGACAGCTCCGGGCGCAACGCCGGATTGCCCTGGAAGTGAGGCAGCAGCGGGCTGTTGTCATTATTCTGCGTGTAGCGCCGGGGGACGAGATCGCTCGGTTGCGGCGGCTTGTAGGTGCGGGCCAGCGCGAGCCGCAACTGGTCCTTGCCGCCCAGACGCCACAGCAGCTGTGCCATCGGGCTCCAGCTGGCGGCGTCGTTGCGCACCGCCGGCAACGTCGCCCCTTCCGTGCGCGCCTGTAGCCCCTCGTGCCGCAGGCCGAGATAAAGGTCCGCCTGCGGGACGACGGTCCATTCGTCCTGCAGATACCAGGCCTGGCGCCGCACGCGCGCCACATAGTCCGCGTCGAGCACCCCGAGCGGCGCGCCAGCCGCGTTACTGTCGCTTTGGAGACGCAGCTCGCTGCGGCGGTTCCAGGCCAGATCCCAGCCGAGGGCGGCGCTATGCCCTTCGGCCACCGGATAGCGCAACTTGCCGGTCGCGGACCAGGTGGTGTCGATCGCATTGGAGGCGACGGCGCGGTTCAGCGTATCCGCGCCGTGCCCTTCGAAGAGATAGTCGCTGTCGCGCCGGTCGCGCGTGGCGCCGAATTTGGCGCTGATGCGGGCCGCGCCCATCCTCCGGGTCGAATTGATTTCGGTGCGCATTGAGCTCAGGCGCGAGGCGATGCGCCAGCGGCTGTCCGGGAAATCGGAGCCCGCACCAGCGAGCACCGATTCATCCGCGGCGCCGTGGTTACGCAAGCGAGCGAGGTCCAGCCAGGACTCCCATTCGGTCGTCGCGCCGCCCTCCCCGGTCCATTCCACGCGCGGCGCGGCACTCAGACGGTTCTGGCGGCTGCGGAACCAGGACGCTTGACTGCGTTCGCCCAGCGGGACGGTTTCGATGGTCCGCGCTCGCGCGTTTGCGCCGGAGTGGGCCGCAACCAGGGCCAGAAGCCAGTTGCGGTCAGCACTCCGCTCGCCGCGTACCAGCGTCGCCTGGGCCTGGACGTGCCCGGACTCCTGCGCCACCGCCGCCTTCCACTCGCCACGCGCGCTGCCGGCGCGCTTGCGCAGCACGATGTTGATGGTGCCGGCGATGGCCCGCCCGCCGGTTTCCGCCGTCGCGCCGCGCAGGATCTCGACGCGTTCGACCAGGTCGGACGGCACCGAATCGAGATTGAAGCCGGGCGGAACGGGCTGACCGTTCAGGAGAACCTGGGTGTAACCATCGCCCAGCCCGCGCATCCGCACTTCTCCGGCCACCATGGTGACGCCGGGCAGCCTTCCCAACGAACCGGCCAGCGTAGGATCGCCAAAGCGGGCCAGCTCCTCGCGTCCGACACTGACCCTGGCGACGGTATCCTCGCGGCGTTGTGCGTCGGCCTGGCGGCCGCGAACCTCGACGCGTGCCTGATCGTCGGCCATGCAAAGGGAGGAAGACAGGAAAAGTACCAGGACGAGCGGATGACGTGGGCGCATGGATTTGGACAGCGAGTGACGAAGAGCGGCGATTCTATGCAGTCTTCCGCATCGATGCCCGTACTGTGTGACGAACGCGCAGTCCCCTGTGACGAAGCTTGTTCGTCACCGCCATTCGATCCCCTATACTGGCGCCATGTCCACCCTTCGCCTCGTCCTGCGCAGCCTCGCGGTCAACCTCGTATTCTGGACGCTGCTCTACGCCGCGGCGGCGCTCATCTCCTACGACGACGCACTCCGCCATGGCAGGCCGGCCGAATACTGGTCGGTCGTCCGCGGCTGGTGGACGGACGGCTTCGTCCCCGTAATCATGGGCACCATGCTGCCCGTTGTATTCACCCGCTGGCCACAGCTGCGCCGCGATTATGGGTTGATCGTCCTTTGCTACGTCATCGTCCTGGCGGTAGCCATCCCCGTCGACATCTACTTCGTCGGCTACCACGAGCTGGTCAAGGCCAACATGGAGCCGACCTTCAGCGCTGGCCTGGAGCGGCTTGCGGACAACTTCCGGCGCCATTGGTTCGTCGATGTCGCGGAAATGACCGCGATCTACGCCGCATTGGTCGGCGCCGGGCTGTGGCGCGATGCGCGCTCCCGCGAATCGGCCCTGCAAGCGGAACGCGAACGCAATCTGCAGCTGCAACTGGCTCTCGAACAGCAACGCATGCAGGCCCTGCGGGCCCAGCTCGAACCGCACTTCATGTTCAACGCGCTCAATGCGATCAGCGCCCTGGTGCGTTCGGGCGACGGCAAGCTGGCCCTGTCCGGGATTACCCGCCTGTCCGAACTGCTGCGCTACGCCCTGCGCGCCAGCGCCAACGAGTGGGTGACGCTGGAGAGCGAACTGCAGTTTGTGAAGGACTATCTGGCGCTGCAGCAGTTGCGCTATGGCGACCGGTTGCGCGTGGACTACCGGATCGATGCGGATGCCCTGAGCGAAGCGTGCCCGCCACTGCTGCTGCAGCCGCTCGTGGAAAACGCCCTGCGCCATGACCTCGACTGCCACGGCGAGGCGAGCACGCTCGGCATCGACATCCAGCGCGCGGAAGGATCCGTCACCATCCGCATCGACAACCCCCTGCGCGCGAACGCCAACCCTGGCCACGGCCTGGGTTTGCCGCAGACCACCGCGCGCCTGCGCCTCGCGTGGGGGGAGACTGCCACTCTGAAGACCGGTCCGCAGGAGGACCGTTTCATTGCATTGTTAAGCTTGCCGGTGGCGAGCGAGGAACTGGCCGCATGATTCGCGCGCTCATCGTCGACGACGAGGAACCCGGGCGCCTGAACCTGCGCCTGGCCTTGGCCGAACACGCGGGCTGGCAGGTGGCAGGCGAGGCGGCCAACGGTCCTGCCGCCCTTGCCTTGCTCGAAGGGACGGCTGTGGACGTCGTCTTCCTCGACATCCGCATGCCCGGCCAGACCGGACTGCAGTTGGCCGCGCAGATCGCCTCCCGACCGGATGCGCCCTTGATCGTCTTCGTCACCGCCTATGACGCGCACGCGGTCGATGCCTTCGACCTGCAAGCGCTGGACTATCTGCTCAAGCCTTTCGACGACCAGCGCATCGCCCGGACGCTGGAACGCGTCGCGGCGACGCTCGGCGAGCGCGCGGGATACGCCAGGGCCGTGCAGGCCGCAGCCGACGCATCCGATTCTTACCTGACCCAATTGAATGTACGCTCGGTCGGCCGCATCGAATTCGTGCGCGTCAGCGACATCCGCTGGATCGAGGCGGCCGGCAACTACGTCCATCTCCACCTGGCGGGGCGCAGCGTGATGCACCGCGTGACGCTGGCGCAGCTGGAACGCCGGCTCGACCCGGCGCACTTCATGCGCGTGCACCGCGGCGCGTTCGTGAGGATGGGGGAATGCTTCCGGCTGGAGATGCCGGGAGACGGCAAGCTCGCCCTGCGCCTGCGCGGGGGCGAACTCGTGAACGTGAGCGCGCGCCACGCAGCGGCGGTGCGCGCCCGGTTGGATCCTTAGGCGACCGTACCCCAG
>DASRUW010000448.1:0-4677 GCA_035655255.1 Telluria sp.
CGCAGGTCGAGGATCACGGCGGCGCTACCGGACAGCATTTCCATCATGGCCGCATAGGCGCGGCCCATGTGGGTGGCGGGCGGGAAGTAGTCGAGCTTCACATAGCCGACGTTGCCGGGCAGGTGGTCGATGCGGCCGATGCCGTAGTTGTGGCGGCGCAGGTGCACGGCTTCCTCGGCCCGTTCGGCCGCGCGTTCGGCCGGCGTGCCGTCCGGGGTACCGGGCAGGCGCGTGGGCAGCACCTGCGCGTGGTAGTGCACGCCCAGGTGGGCGTCGTGGGTGAGGCCGCGCAGGATCGTGGTCAGCTGGTCGGCGAAGGCGCGCGAGCTGGTCACGCGCTCGAATTCACCCTTGCGCTGGCGGGCGCGGAGCTCGTCCTCGACTTGCCTGGCCGTGGCGGGGAAGACGTAGCCCGCGTTCATCTGCTGGATCAGCTGGTCGAGCACGGCGCCGCGTTCGGCCGCGTCCAGTGGACGGTCTGGCTGTTGGGCCAGGCCGAGGCCGGGCAGGGCGAGCACGGCGGCGAGCAGGCAGGGGCGCAACTGCATGGAATCTCCTTGTGGTGTTCTTCGGAGATTGCAGTGTCGGGCCCAAATGTGGAGAAATCGTGGGGACGCTAGCCGGGTAGTTCGAAACGGTAGCCGAGGCCGTACACGGAGTGGATCGCCTCGTTGCCGGGCAGGGCGGCGGCCAGCTTGCGGCGCAGGTTCTTGATGTGGCTGTCGATGGCGCGGTCGGTGGTGTCGAGGGCGTCGGCGCGGGCCAGGTCCAGCAGCTGGGCGCGCGAGAATACCTGGCCCTGGCGCCGTACCATGGCCGCGAGGATGGTGTATTCGCTCGGCGTGAGCTCGAGCGCGCGCCCTTGCACCAGCACGCGCCGGGCCGCGTCGTCCACCTGCACCGGGGCCGGCGCGGCATCGCGCTGCGACCGGCGCAGGATGGCGCGGATGCGGGCCATCAGCTCGCGCGGGCTGTACGGCTTGCACAGGTAGTCGTCGGCGCCCGTGTCCAGGCCGAGCAGGCGGTCGATCTCCTCCACCTTGGCGGTCGTCATCACCACCGGCACGTCCGCGAAGGTGCGCAGCTCGCGGCACAGGGACAGGCCATCCAGGCCGGGCAGCATCAGGTCCAGCACGATCAGGTCCGGCGGCGTGGCGCGGATCGCCTCGAGCGCGGCGGCGCCGTCGCCGAACACCGCCGGTTCGTAGCCGGCGCCGCGCGCGTAGTCGGCGACCAGCGCGGCCAGTTCGGGTTCGTCCTCGACGATATAGATGCGGGCGTTCATGCGCTCTGCAGGGGCAGGCGGACGGTCACGCGCAGGCCGCCCAGCGGGGAGTGTTCGAAACCGAGGCTGCCGCCGTGGGCCTGCACGATGCGTTCGCACAGCGCCAGGCCCAGGCCCGCTCCGCCCTGGGCGCGCGAACGCGAGGCGTCGACGCGATAGAAGCGCTCCGACAGGTGGGCCAGCGCCGCGTCGGGCACGCCGGGGGCGGAGTCGTCCAAGGTCAGCACGGCGGATGCGTCGTCCCGCGCGCAGGACACGCGCACCGTGCCGCCGGCACTGGTGTAGCGCACCGCGTTTTCCAGCAGGTTGCGCAGGACCTGGCGCAGGCGCTCGCTGTCGCCGGCCACCGGCAGGGCGGGGCCGGGCGGCAGGTCGAGCGTGAGGCCTGCGCTTTGCAGGCGGGCCGAAAAGGCCTGCGCCTCCTCGCGCGCCAGCGCGCACAGGTCGAGGGGATCGCGCCGGCAGGCCAGTTCGCCCACGTCGGCGCGCGCCAGCAGATACAGCTCGTCGATCAGCGTGTTCAGGGACAGAACCTGGCGCAGCATGGCCGCCACGGTGGCGCCGTCGGCCTGGCGCACGCCGTCCTGGATCGCTTCGAGCTGGGCGCGCAGCACGGACAACGGCGTGCGCAGTTCGTGCGAGGTGTCCGCCACCCACTGGCGGCGCGAACGCTCCAGCGCGTCGAGCCGTTCGGCCAGCTGGTTGAAGCTGCGCGCCAGTTCGCCCAGTTCGTCGCTGCGCGCCACCGCGATGCGCTGGTCGAAGCGGCCGGCGGCCAGCTCGCGCGCGCCGTCGGCCAGCTGGTGGATCGGCTTGCGGAAGTGCGCGGCCAGCAGGCTCGCGGCCACGGCCGAGAGCAGCACCGCCAGCGGCACGATGAGGCCGAGCGCGCCCTTCAGCTGGCCGAGGAAGGCCAGCGCCGGCAGGTCGCTCGGGCGCGCCGCGCGCGTGACGGCCAGGTAGCCGATGGTGCGGCCGCGCCAGTCGAGCGCCCGTTCGGCGGTCGGCACCGCGGCCGGCGGCTGGCCGGCAAGGTAGCGGTGATTCTGATCGAGGAGGGTGATGCGGTCCTGCAGCGGAGCGTCCCGCGCCGTCGCACCGGCATCCGCGCCGGCCGCCGCGATGGCCGGGGGCGGCAGCGGGGGCAGGGGCGCCATCGGCGCCGGTGGGGCGGGCGGGGCCGGTGGCGTGAGCGGCGTCGGCGGATCGGCCGGCGTGTCGTCGGCCTCAGGCGTCCTGGCCACCGCGGGAGGTGTCCGGGAACCGCTGGCAGTGGCGCCAGCGGCCGGCGCCAGGATGGCCGGGGCCGCATCCGCCGCCTTGGGCACGGGCGGCACCGGCGGGACGGGGATGCGGATGCCCTGGGCGCGCTCGTCCTGCAGGCGGCCCAGTTCGGCGGCGATGTAGCCGCGCCGGGCCGCATCCCCGGCCGGCAGGAACTGCCAGCCGCCGCGCGCCCCGTATTTACCCGTCAGCGATGCGGACAGCTCGCCCAGCCGGTCGAGCTCGATCTTGACCGCATAGTCGGCGAACGAGCCCAGCACGTTCTGGCGCAACAGGGCGATGGCGGTGGCCGCCACGGCCAGGATGGCGAGCAGCACGGCGGCAAACAGGCGCAGACCGATCGAAAATCGCATAGGCAGGCAGTGTAGCCGATGCGCGCAACGGAAGGATTGTTTCAATTGCAACTATCTCCGCGTTGCAAAACATCCACCAAATGCACTTGTTTTCACTTTGCGAAACGGTTGCGATACAATACCGCCTCATGTTCTGAAGATCTCCCGTCGAGAATCCTGCAGTCTGAGAGTCCTTCCCCACAACTTGATATGCAATCCGCTAACCGGTCAGGCCGTGTCGCGGAAGGTGTGATAACCCGCTAATCTCGCGAAGCGCGAAGAAAGGTGAGCAAACGATGATGCAACAGCAAACAGCGAACTCCTATCTGTTCGGTGGAAACGCACCGTACGTGGAGGAGTTGTACGAGGCCTACCTCAACAACCCCGGCTCCGTCCCCGACAACTGGCGCGCCTACTTCGATTCGATGCAGAACGTGCCTGCGGTCGACGGCTCCAACAAGCCGGACGTCGCTCACGCACCCGTCATCGCTTCGTTCGCCGAACGCGCCAAGCATGGCCCGATCCGCACCGTGTCCGCCGCCGTGGACGCCGAAATGGGCCGCAAGCGCGTGGCCGTCACCCAGCTCATATCCGCCTACCGCTTCCTCGGTTCGCGTTGGGCCAATCTCGATCCGCTGCAGCGCCAGGAGCGCCCGCCGATCCCGGAACTGGACCCGTCCTTCTACGGCTTCACCGATGCCGACATGGACACCCAGTTCACCATCACGAACACCTACTTCGGCCCGGAGAACGCGTCCCTGCGCGACATCCTGAACTACCTGCGCGACACCTACTGCCGCAGCATCGGCGCCGAATTCATGTACATCTCCGACCCGGCCGAAAAGCGCTGGCTGCTGGAACGCCTGGAGTCGATCCGCTCCACGCCGTCCTTCAATGCGGAGAAGAAAAAGCACATCCTGGAGCGCCTGACCGCGGCCGAAGGCCTCGAGCGCTACCTGCATACCAAGTACGTCGGCCAGAAGCGCTTCTCGCTGGAGGGCTCCGAGTCCTTCATCGCCTCGATCGACGAGACCATCCAGCGCGCCGGTGAAAAAGGCGTGCAGGAGATCGTGATCGGCATGGCCCACCGCGGCCGCCTGAACGTGCTGGTCAACACCCTGGGCAAGTCGCCCAAGGACCTGTTCGAAGAATTCGAAGGCAAGCACGCCGACGACCTGCCGTCCGGCGACGTGAAGTACCACCAGGGCTTCTCGTCCGACATCTCGACCCAGGGCGGCCCGGTGCACCTGTCGCTGGCCTTCAACCCGTCCCACCTGGAGATCGTGAACCCGGTCGTGGAAGGCTCGGTCAAGGCCCGCATGGACCGCCGCGGCGACACCACCGGCGCGCAGGTGCTGCCGGTGCTGGTGCACGGCGACGCCGCTTTCGGCGGCCAAGGCGTCAACCAGGAAACCCTGGCCTTGGCCCAGACCCGTGGTTACTCCACGGGCGGCACGGTGCACATCATCATCAACAACCAGATCGGCTTTACCACGTCCGATCCGCGCGACATGCGCTCGACCGTGTACTGCACCGACATCGTCAAGATGGTCGAGGCGCCGGTGCTGCACGTGAACGGCGACGACCCTGAAGCGGTCGTGCTGGCCACCCAACTGGCACTGGAGTTCCGCATGGAATTCCGCCAGGACGTGGTGGTGGACATCACCTGCTTCCGCAAGCTGGGCCACAACGAGCAGGACACCCCCGCTCTGACCCAGCCGCTGATGTACAAGAAGATCGGCAAGCACCCCGGCACGCGCAAGCTGTACGCCGACC
>DASRUW010000449.1:0-8096 GCA_035655255.1 Telluria sp.
CCACGGCCCCGGTCAAGAACATCGAAGGCGCCGTCATGCTGCTCGGGCAGAACGGTTTGCGCTTGCTGCTGGCGCGGGTGGCGTTCCGCCCCGTGATCAGCCAGCAGGCCGGCCGCTTCGCCAAGCTGGCCGCGCCCAACATCTGGACGCAGTCCGAAAAATGCGCGCTCGCGGCCGGCATGCTGGCCACGGCGGGCGGACAGCCGCAGTTCGAGGCCTACCTGTCCGGCCTGATGGAGAACGTCGGCCTGATGGTCGCCTTCCGCCTCATCGACCAGATCTACGACGCGGAGGCACTGCCGCAGTCGGACGACTTTTGCCGCCGCCTGTCCGCCTATGCGCGCATGCTGTCCGGCCGCATCGCGCGCCTGTGGGACCTGCCGCCCGACGTCATCACCGCCATCGAGCAGGCGGGCGAGGCCGACGCGCCGCCGCTGGCCGGCGTGCTCGCCCGCGCCGACCGCATCAGCAAGCTGCGCATGCTGCACGACGCGCGCCGTCTCCGCGCCGACGACGCCTCCATCGCCGCCCTGCCGCGCGACGAGCGCCGCGTGTTCGACAAGCTGGGCGAGCGGGAGCCGGACTGATGCCGTTCCAGATCGAAAACAAGCTGGTGATCGGGGTCGCGTCCAGCGCCCTGTTCGACCTGGCCGAATCGCACCGCGTCTACCTGGAGAGCGGACCGGAGGAGTATCGCAAGTATCAGGAGGCGCATCACGACGAGATCCTCGGCAAGGGCGTGGCCTTCCCCTTCATACGGCGCTTCCTGAACATCAACCGCTGCTTCCCGCAGTCGCCGGTGGAGGTCGTGCTCCTGTCGCGCAATTCGCCGGAGACCGGCCTGCGCGTGATGCGCTCCATCGCCGCGTATGGCCTGGACATCACCCGCGCCGCCTTCATGACCGGCAAATCGCCCTACGAATATCTGCCCGCCTTCAACGCCTCGCTATTCCTGTCGGCGCATGAGGAGGACGTGCGCAACGCCATCGGCGCGGGCTTTTCGGCCGGGCTGGTGCTGCCCTCCACCGTCGCCGACGACGAACAGGACATCGAGCTGCGGGTCGCCTTCGACTTCGACGGCGTGCTGGCCGACGACGAGTCCGAAACTGTGTTCAAGCGCGACGGCCTGGACCAGTTCCACGCCCACGAGCGCACCCACGTCGCGCGCCCGCACAGTCCCGGCCCCCTGGCCGACATGTTCCAGAAACTCGCGCTCATGCAGCGTATCGAAGAGCGCCGGGCCAAGCGCGATCCGGACTATCGCAAGATCCTGCGCATCGCCATCATCACGGCCCGCAACGCGCCCGCCCACGAGCGCGTGGTGACCACCCTGAAAAGCTGGGGCGTCTCGGCCAACGAGACTTTCTTCCTCGGCGGGATGAACAAATCGCGCGTGCTGTCGGTATTCAAGCCGCACATCTTCTTCGACGACCAGCTCTCGCACCTGCGTTCCGAGGGCGGCACCATCCCCATGGTGCACGTGCCGTTCGGGGTCGCCAACGGGGGCGCGCGCGGCGCATAGCGGGGCGATCGACTATAATAGTGGGCCGACAAACCGCCCCGTTTCGACGCTGCATGTCCTTCGATCTGCGCAAGCATCTCCCCAAGCCTGGCCACCGTTTCGCGCTTCCGACCCTGCATGGTTCGGCGGACGCCTACGCGCTCGCCATGGCCGGCCTCGCGCTCAAGCAAGCGAAGCAGATGCTGGTCGTGGTGGTGGCCCAGGCCAGCGACGGCCAGCGCCTGCTGCAGGAAATTCCGTGGTTCGCCGGATCCGATCTCAAATGCTGCCTGCTGCCGGACTGGGAGACCCTGCCCTACGATAGCTTCTCGCCGCACCAGGACCTGGTGTCGGAACGCCTGGCCACGCTGCACGAGATCCGCAGCGGCCAGTGCGACGTGCTGGTGGTGCCCGCGACGACAGCGCTGGTGCGCCTGGCCCCGCCGTCCTTCCTGGCCGCCTACACCTTCTTCTTCAAGCAGGGCGAAAAGCTCGACGAGGCCGCGCTCAAGACCCAGCTGACCCTGGCCGGCTACACCCACGTGAGCCAGGTGATGTCACCCGGCGAATACTCGGTGCGCGGCGGCCTGATCGACCTGTTCCCGATGGGCTCCGCGCTGCCCTACCGCCTGGACCTGTTCGGCGACGAGATCGAAACGATCCGCACCTTCGACGCCGACAGCCAGCGTTCGCTGTATCCGGTGCGCGAAGTGCGCCTGCTGCCGGGCCGCGAATTCCCGATGGACGAGGCGGCGCGCACGGCGTTCCGCAGCCGCTGGCGCGAGCGCTTCGAGGGCGATCCGTCGCGCGCCGTGGTGTACAAGGACATCAGCGCCGGCATCGCCTCGGCCGGCATCGAATACTACCTGCCGCTGTTCTTCGACCAGACCGCCACCCTGTTCGACTACCTGCCGCAGCAGGCCAGCCTGGCCTTCGTGGGCGACATCGACGACGCGATCCGCCGCTTCTGGGCGGACACCGATTCGCGCTACAAATTCCTGAAGGCGGACCGCGACCGCCCCCTGCTCACCCCGCAGGAGCTGTTCCTGGGCGATGAGCAGTTCTTCACGCTGGCCAAGCCGTTCGGCCGCTGGGCCATCGGCCGCGGCGCCGACGCGCCGGCGTCCGAGCTGTCCGCCCCGGTGCCGGGTGTGGCGGTCAACCGCCGCGCCGACGACCCGCTGGTCAACCTGCGCGCCTACCTGCTGCATGGCGGCCGCCGCGTGATGATCTGCGCCGAGTCGAACGGCCGGCGCGAGACGCTCCAGCAGTACTTCAACGAATACGACCTGCCCACGGCGGCGGTGGAAGGCTATGACGGCTTCCTCGCTTCCGACGCGCGCGTGACGCTGGGCGTGGCGCCGCTGCAGGCCGGCTTCGAGCTGTTCACCGAAGCCCACGGCGCGCTGGCCTTCGTCACCGAAACCGAGCTGTATGCCGGCACCGGCCGCCGCGTGGGCGGCAAGAAGCAGGAGGCCGCGACCCAGGTCGAGTCCATGGTGCGCGACCTGTCCGAGCTCAAGATCGGCGACCCGGTGGTGCACGCCAACCACGGCATCGGCCGCTACATGGGCCTGGTGAGCATGGACCTGGGCGAAGGCGAGACCGAGTTCCTGCACCTGGAATACGCCAAGGACACCAAACTGTACGTGCCGGTGTCGCAGCTGCACGTCATCTCGCGCTATTCCGGCGCCTCGCCGGAAGACGCGCCGCTGCACACGCTCGGCTCCGGCCAGTGGGAAAAGGCCAAGCGCAAGGCCGCCGAACAGGTGCGCGACACCGCGGCCGAACTCCTGAACCTGTACGCCCGCCGCGCCGCGCGCCAGGGCCACGCCTTCCAGTATTCGGCCCACGACTACGAAGCCTTCGCCGAAAGCTTCGGCTTCGAGGAGACGCCGGACCAGCGCGAGGCGATCAACAACGTCATCCGCGACATGACCTCGGGCAAACCGATGGACCGCCTGGTGTGCGGCGACGTCGGCTTCGGCAAGACGGAAGTGGCGCTGCGCGCCGCCTTCGTCGCCGTCATGGGCGGCAAACAGGTGGCGATCCTGGCGCCGACCACCCTGCTCGCCGAGCAGCACGCCCAGACCTTCGCCGACCGCTTCGCCGACTGGCCGGTCCGCATCGCCGAGCTGTCCCGTTTTCGCACCGGGAAGGAAGTCAGCGCCGCGATGAAGGGCATCGGCGAAGGCACCATCGACATCGTCATCGGCACCCACAAGCTGCTCTCGCCGGACGTGAAGTTCACCCGCCTGGGCCTCGTCATCATCGACGAGGAGCACCGCTTCGGCGTGCGCCAGAAGGAGGCGCTCAAGTCCCTGCGCGCCGAAGTGGACGTGCTGACCCTGACCGCGACCCCGATCCCGCGCACCCTCGGCATGGCGCTCGAAGGCCTGCGCGACTTTTCCGTCATCGCCACCGCGCCGCAGAAGCGCCTGGCGATCAAGACCTTCGTGCGCGGCGAGGACGGCTCGGTGATCCGCGAGGCCTGCCTGCGCGAACTGAAGCGCGGCGGCCAGGTCTACTTCCTGCACAACGAGGTCGAGACCATCGGCAACCGGCTGGCCATGCTGCGCGAGCTGCTGCCGGAGGCGCGCATCGCCGTCGCTCACGGCCAGATGCACGAACGCGAGCTGGAAAAGGTGATGCGCGATTTCGTGGCGCAGCGCTACAACATCCTGCTGTGCACCACCATCATCGAGACCGGCATCGACGTGCCGACCGCGAACACGATCATCATGCACCGCGCCGACAAGTTCGGCCTGGCGCAGCTGCACCAGCTGCGCGGGCGGGTCGGCCGCTCGCACCACCAGGCCTACGCCTACCTGCTGGTGCACGACGTGACCGGACTGACCAAGCAGGCGCAGCGCCGCCTGGAAGCGATCCAGCAGATGGAGGAACTGGGCAGCGGCTTCTACCTCGCCATGCATGACCTCGAAATCCGCGGCGCGGGCGAGGTGCTGGGCGAAAACCAGAGCGGCGAGATGCTCGAAGTGGGCTTCCAGATGTATTCGGACATGCTGGCCGAGGCCGTGCGCGCCCTCAAGGCGGGCAAGGAGCCGGACCTGGCCGCCCCGCTGGCCACCACCACCGAAATCAACCTGCACGTGCCGGCCCTGCTGCCGTCCGACTTCTGCGGCGACGTGCACGAGCGCCTGTCGATCTACAAGCGCCTGGCCAATTGTGCCGCGCAGGACAAGATCGACGACCTGCAGGAAGAACTGATCGACCGCTTCGGCAAGCTGCCGGACGCCGTCAAGGCGCTGATCGAGACGCACCGCCTGCGCGTGCTGGCCACCAGCGTCGGCATCACCAAGATCGACGCCCACGGCGAAGCGGCCAACCTGCAGTTCATGCCGAATCCGCCGGTCGATTCGCTCAAGATCATCAGCCTGATCCAGAAGCACCGCCACATCAAGCTGGCCGGGCAGGACAAGCTGCGCATCACGGCATCCATGCCCGACCTGGCCGCGCGCGTGACCCAGGTGAAGAACACCATCAAACAACTCCTGAACTGATTCCATGAACCTGGTCCTGCAAGGCCCCGACGCCCAAACCACCGTCCTGCACAGCATCGCCGCCGTGGCCAATCCCGGCCGCATCGTCGAGCTGGGCCCCAACGCGATCCGTGCCGAAGGCGTCGAGCACACCGACCCGGTGCGCGAAGCCGTGGCCCTTCTCGCCGACGCATCGAAAGTGGACGCGACCTTCATCGCCCCCGGCCTGGGGCGCGGCGACTTCAGGCTGGTCGCCATGGACATGGACTCCACCCTGATCACGATCGAGTGCATCGACGAGATCGCGGACATGCAGGGCCTCAAACCCCAGGTGGCCGAGATCACGGAAGCGGCCATGCGCGGCGAACTCGATTTCGCGGCCAGCCTGACCCGGCGCGTGGCCCTGCTGGCCGGGCTGGACGCGGCGGCGCTGCAGCGCGTGTACGACGAGCGCCTGCGCATTTCCATGGGCGGCGAAGCGATGCTGCGCGGCCTGAAGGAGGCCGGACTCAAGACCCTGCTGGTGTCCGGCGGCTTCACTTTCTTCACCGACCGTCTCAAGGACCGGCTGGGCCTCGACTTCACCAACGCCAACGTGCTGGAGATCGAGAACGGCAAGCTGACCGGCCGCGTGGTCGGCGGCATCGTCGACGCGGAAGAGAAAAAGCGCACGGTGGAGCGCGTGTGCGGCCAGCTCGGGATTCCGACCAGCCAGGCCATCGTGATGGGCGACGGCGCCAACGACCTGAAGATGATGGGCATCGCCGGCCTGTCGGTCGCCTTCCGCGCCAAGCCGGTGGTGCGGGCCCAGGCCTCGGTCGCCCTCAACTTCTCGGGCCTGGACGGCTTGCTGACGGTGCTCGCCTGACCCGGAGGCGTATGGCAAGCGCGTCCGATACGACCCTGGTCCCGTTGTAACACGGTGTAACAGGCGGCGCCGCCCCGCGGCCGCTGGTTCTACACTGGCAGAACCATGAAAACCCTGCTCGCCCTTTTCGGCCTGGCCGCCCTGGCCGGCTGCGCGACCCAGCAGCCTGGGCCGCCGAACTACGGCACCCGCGCCTATGCGCCGCCGTCCGATCCGCACGACTGGCACGTGGTGTCGGTCACGCCCGTGAACCTGCCGCCGAACGCGCCGCGCCCGGCCAACGTCACGGTCGAGGCCATGCCCGCGGCGCCGGCTCCGGACACCAGCATCACCTACTCCTCGCGCGCCCCGGTTGTCGTCAATCCGCCCGTCTACGCGCCGGCCCCGGTCTACTACCCGGCGCCGGCCTACTATCCGGCTCCGGTCTATGCCGACCCCTGGTACGCGCCGTTCAGCTGGAGCCTGGGCCTGTCCTTCGGCAGCGGCTGGGGCCACCATCACGGCGGTTCGCGCTGGCGCGGCCACGTGGGCGTGCACTCGCGCTAGGCGGAAAATCGCTGCTACAATCTGGCCATCTTGATAAGGAGTGGCCATGACCCAGGTAACCGTCACCGACACCTCGCTCGAGGACGTCAAGCAGACCGCGCGCATCCTCTACGTGCTGCACGGCCTGTGCTTCTTCTTCTCGGCCGGGCTGCTGAACCTGGCGGTCCTGGTCGTCAACTACCTCAAACGCCCTGACTCCCAGGGCACCTTCGTCTTCTCCCACCACAGCTGGATGATCCGGTCCTACTGGTATTACCTGCTGTGGATGGCGGTCGGCTGGCTACTGATGGTCACCCTGATCGGCATTCCGCTGGCGGTCGTCGTGTTCATCGCCGCCTGGCTGTGGGAGGCTTACCGCCTGGTGCGCGGCTTTGTCGATCTGAACAACAACCGCGAGATGCCGTGATGCGGAAAACCGACAAGCGCTGAGTTTCCCAGGGAAATCATCGTACAATCTTCTGATGTCCGCAGGGATGTCAGATAAGGTTATAACGATGAAATCAATTCAGCAGGAAGTCGACGAACGCAGCAATCTCGCAGGTAACAACAAATTCGAACTCCTGCTTTTCCGCCTGGGCGTCGACGCCCAGGGCGATCGTGCCGAGCTGTTCGGCATTAACGTATTCAAGATCCGCGAAATCGTCGCGATGCCGGAAATTACGGCCGTCGCCGGCTCCATGCCGCACGTGCTCGGCGTGGTCAACCTGCGCGGCCAGATCATCCAGGTGCTGGACCTGCCCGCCATCGCGGGCTGCGTGCCCAAGACCGGCCTGAACATCATGCTGGTGACGGAATTCGCGCGCACCACCCAGGGCTTCGCGGTCGAATCCGTGGAGGACATCGTCCGCCTGGACTGGAACCAGGTGCTGTCGGCCGAAGGCACCACCGCCGGCGGCATGGTCACCAGCATCGCCCGCATCGAAGACGGCGAACATACCCGCCTGGCCCAGGTGCTCGATGTGGAAACCATCCTGCGCCGCCTGCAGCCCTCGGACGAGCCGGACGTGGACGCCGCCACCGTCGGCAAGGTCAGGCTCAAGGAAGGCTCAGTCATTCTCGCGGCCGACGACTCCTTCGTGGCGCGCGCCCTGATCGAGGAAGGCCTCACCGCGATGGGCGTGCACTACATCATGACCAAGAGCGGCAAGGAGGCCTGGGACAAGCTGCTGGTCCTGTCCGCCCAGGCCGAGAAGGAAGGCAAGCCCATCACCGACAAGGTGGCCATGCTGCTGACCGACCTCGAGATGCCGGAAATGGACGGCTTCACCCTGACCCGCAACGTCAAGCAGAACTCCCGCCTGGGCGTGCTGCCGGTTGTGATCCACTCCTCGCTGTCCGGCACCACCAACGAAGACCACGTGCGCTCGGTGGGCGCCGACGCCTACGTCGCCAAGTTCAACGCGGACGACCTGGCCAACACCATCCGCAGCGTCCTCAAGCAGTAATCCCGCCTCTCCCGCCGGGCGCTCCGCGTCCGGCGCGCCCCTTGCGTATCCTCAGCGCAACAGTTTCCCACTCACAATGTTGTTGTCTTCTTTAATGCCTTGGTGTTTAATATCCTTCGCTTCAGAAAATAAATACTGATTAAGGTTCTGAATAATTTGTGAGAATTCGATTTCCGCTGAATCGAGAATATTCACGGGAATCGATTTGAATAATCGAAGGGGATAATCAAAATGAA
>DASRUW010000450.1:0-6182 GCA_035655255.1 Telluria sp.
CGTCCCTGAACGTGAAGCTCGACGTCCAGGACGGCAAGCTGCGCATCCAGGCCCCGGCCGGCGTCGTGACGCCCGATTTGCAGGCGCAGATCCGGGAGCACAAGGACAGCCTGGTCGCGCTGCTCGGCCAATCCTGGCAGGGCAAGGCGAGCGAACCGCTGCCACAGATCGAACCCGACCCGGCCAGCCGCCACGATCCGTTCCCCCTGAACGACGTCCAGCACGCATACTGGATCGGACGCCAGGCCCACTTCGATCTCGGGAACGTCGCCACCCACTTCTATTTCGAGGTCGATGCCGAGGATCTGGACCTGGACCGCCTGGCGCGCGCCTTCAACAAGGTGATCGCCCAGCAGGACATGCTGCGCGCGGTGACCGACGCGAACGGACAACAGCGCATCCTGTCCAGCGTGCCGTTCTACGAGATCGCGGAGACGGATCTGTCGGCCGCGTCCGAGAGCGAACGCGAAGCGGCGCTCGCGCAAATGCGAGACGCGCAGTCGCACCGCCACATTCCGTCCGACCGCTGGCCCCTGTTCCAGGTCACCTCGGCCCGCACCGGCGAACGCCAGCGGCGCCTGTTCATGAGCTGGGACTTCATCTTTCTCGATGCCTGGAGCATCCTCCTCATCTTCAAGGAGTGGCACAAGTGCTATGCGGACGAGGCCTACACGCCGCCGCAGCTGACGCTCTCCTTCCGCGATTACGTGCTGGCCGAGGCCAGGTTGAAGGAAACGCCTGCCTACCGCCGCGCCCACGACTATTGGTGGAGCCGGATCGACACTTTGCCCGACGCGCCCCAACTGCCGGTCGTCCCGCGCGCGGACAGCGCCGCGGCGCAGACTTTCACGCGCCGCCGCTTTGAACTGCCGGCGGCGAAATGGGAAGCGATGAAGGCGCGCGCCAGCAAGCGCGGGATTACGCCATCGAGCCTGCTCCTCGCCACCTTCGCCGAGATTCTCAACTTGTGGAGCAAGAGCCCGCACTACAGCCTGAACCTGACGGTCTTCAACCGCCAACCGCTGCACCCGGAGGTGGGCGAGCTGGTGGGCGACTTCACCAATCTGATCGTGCTGGAGGTGGACGGCCGCAAGGGCGAGAGCTTCCGCGAGCGCGCCCTCAGCCTGCAGGAGCAGTTCCTGCGCGACTACGACCACCGCGAGGTGAGCGCCGTCGAGGTCCTGCGCGAGATGGCCAAGCGCCGCGGCTCGCAGGGCCGCGCCATCTTGCCGGTGGTGTTCACCAGCACCCTGATGTTGAACGGCAGCCGCAGCGACGACAGCGCCGGACTGGAACGATTCGGTCCGATGGTGTGGGGTATCAGCCAGACGCCGCAGGTGTGGCTGGACTACCAGATCTTCGAATTCAACGGCAACCTGGTCTTCAACTGGGATGCGGTGGACGCGATGTTCGAGCCGGGTGTGCTCGACGCCATGTTCGAGGCCAACCGCGCGCTGATTTCAGCGCTGGCGGAAGGCGAAACGCCATGGGAGCAGGATGCGCTGGTGCGCCTGCCGGCGCCGCAGGACCAGCGCCGCGTCGAAGCCAATGCCACCGCTGCCGCGCTTCCCGCGGCTTGCCTGCACGAGGGTTTCGTGGCGCAGGCCCTCGAACATCCCGAACGCGTCGCCGTGATCTGCGGCGGGCGCGAGATCCGCTACGGCGAACTGCTGGCACGCGCCTGCGCGCTGGCGGATGAGCTGCGCGAACGCGGCGCCGAACCGGGCCAACTGGTGGCCGTGGTGATGGATAAGGGCTGGGAGCAGGTCGTGGCGGTGATGGCCGTCCTGATTGCCGGCGCCGCCTATCTGCCGCTGGACGTGCGCTGGCCGGCCCTGCGCCGCGCCCAGGTCATGCAACGCTGCGACGTGCGCCTGGCGCTGGTGCGGCCGGGGCAGGGCGAAGGGCTGGAGCTGCCGCCCGGCGTAGCCACGCTCGAAGTGGAGGAGACCGCGCCGCAGGCTGCGCCCCGGACGGCACCGCCGCTGCGCCAGTCGCTCTCGGACCTGGCCTATGTGATCTTCACCTCCGGCTCGACCGGCGAGCCGAAAGGTGTCGTGATCGATCATCGCGGCGCCGTCAATACGGTCATGCACATCAACCTCATGTTCGGCGTCGGCCCGCAGGACAAGGTGCTCGGAGTGTCCGAACTGGGATTTGACCTGTCGGTGTACGACGTATTCGGCCTGCTCGCAGCCGGCGGAACGCTGGTGATCCCGGACGGTCCCCATGCGCGCGATCCGCAACTCTGGGTCGATCTCATGACACGCCATGGCATCACGGTGTGGAACTCCGCGCCCCAACTCATGGTCCTGCTGACGGACATGGCGGAAGCGCGCCAGGCCAGCCTGCCCGCGCTACGCCTGTGCATGATGAGCGGCGACTGGATTCCCGTGCGCCTGCCGGACCGCATCCGCGCGTTGGCGCGCGACGCGCAGGTGATCAGCCTGGGCGGCGCGACGGAAGGCTCGATCTGGTCGATCTATTACCCTGTCGGCGCGGTCGATCCGGACTGGGACAGCATCCCCTACGGTAAGGCGCTGCCCAACCAGACCATGTATGTGTTGAACAAGCGGCTGGAGATGTGCCCGGACCTGGCGACCGGCGACATCTACATCGGCGGCATCGGCGTCGCGCTGGGGTATTGGCGCGACGAGGAAAAGACGGCGCAGCGCTTCATCGTCCATCCGGGCAGCGGCGAACGCCTGTACTGGACCGGCGACCTGGGGCGCTATCTGCCGGACGGGAACATCCAGTTCCTCGGACGCGAGGACAGCCAGGTCAAGCTGCGCGGCTACCGCGTGGAGCTGGGCGAGATCGCGGCCCAGCTGCAAAGCCATCCGGGCGTCCAGGACGCGGCGGTGCAGGTGCTCAAGCAGGACGGACGCCAGGTGCTGGCCGCCTGGATGGTGGGCGCTGCGGAGGACGCGCGGCTGGCCCCGGCGGAGATCGCCGCCTGGCTGGGCGAGCGGCTGCCGGAATACATGGTCCCGCAGCGCTTCACGCTGTGCGCCAGCTTCCCGTTGAACGCCAACGGGAAGGTCGACCTCGCGGCCCTGGCCCGCGACCATGCACCGATCGTCGGCGCCGAGCGCACCGCGGCCGGTCCGCGCTCGCCCATGCAGGCCAAGGTGCTGGCGGTGTGGGAGGAAGTGCTGGGCGTGCACGGACTCGGCACCAACGACAACTTCTTCGAGGCCGGCGGCGACTCGCTGCTGTTGACGGCCGTGCTGCGCAAGCTGAATGCCGGCCGCACCAGGCAACTGAGCATGGCCGAACTGTTCTCCTACCCGACCGTGCAGGCGCTCGCCGCCTACCTGGAGCAGGACGAACCGGCCCCGCTGGCCGCGCCGGCCGTCCAGGCGCCGCAGCAGGGCGGCGATATCGCGATCATCGGCATGGCGGGACGCTTCCCGGACGCGGCCAATCCCGAAGAGTTGTGGGACAAGCTGGTGGCCGGCCACAGCGCCATCCGGCAGTTCAGCGACGCGGAGCTGCGCGCCGCCGGCGTGCCGGAGGCGGACCTGGACCAGCCGAACTACGTGAAGGCCGGCCCGGTGCTGGCGGACATGGCGCTGTTCGACGCCGCCTACTTCGGCATGCCGCCCGTGGAAGCCGCTTTCATCGATCCGCAGCAGCGCTTCCTGCTCGAATGCGCGGTGGAGGCGCTGGAGGACGCGGGCTATCCGTCCGAACAGCAGGCCGGCCGCGTCGGCGTCTTCGTCGGCAAGGGCACGCCGCGCTACATGGTCGACCACGTGCTGCCGAACGCGGACGCCGTGCGCACCTTCGGCACCTTCACCATCATGAACGGGCATGACAAGGACCACGCGGCGACCTACGTCTCCTACAAGCTGAACTTGACCGGCCCGAGCGTGAGCGTCAACACCTCGTGTTCGACCTCGCTGGTCGCCGTGCACAACGCCTGCCAGTCCCTGCGCGAAGGGGAATGCGAGATCGCGCTCGCCGGCGGCGTGAGCTTCATGAGCACCCTGGAGTGCGAAGGCTACCTGTACCAGGACGGTCATATCACGTCGCCGGACGGCCACTGCCGCGCCTTCTCGGACGACGCGCGCGGCGTGGTGTTCGGCAGCGGCGCAGGCCTGGTTGTACTCAAGCCGCTGGCTGCCGCGCTGCGCGACGGCGACACCATCCATGCCGTGATCAAGGGCAGCGCCATCAACAACGACGGCGCGCGCAAGGTCGGTTACACCGCGCCCAGCCTGCATGGACAGGCGCGCGCCATCGCCGAGGCCCAGCGCCGCGCCGGCATCGCGCCGGAAGCGGTCGGCCTGATCGAGGCGCACGGCACCGGCACCAACCTGGGCGACCCGGTCGAAGTGGGGGCACTGCGCCAGGTGTTCGGCGGCGCCCGCGCGGACGGCAGCACCGTCGCCCTGGGCTCGGTCAAGTCCAACATCGGCCACCTGGACGTGGCGGCCGGGATCACGGGCCTGATCAAGGCGGTGCAGGCGGTGAAGCATGGCCAGCTGCCGCCGACGCTGCACGCCGAAGTCCCGAACAGGAAGATCGACTTCGCCGATACGCCGTTCCAGGTCAACTCGGCACTGCGCCCCTGGCAGACGGCGGGGCAGCCGCGCATCGCGGGTGTCAGCTCGTTTGGCGTGGGCGGCACCAATGCGCACGTCGTGCTGCAGGAAGCGCCTGCGCAGGAACATGCGCATGGAGAGGAGGGCCCGGCCCTGCTGGTGCTGTCGGCCAAGTCCCCGTCCGCACTGGACGCGGCCGGCCGCAGGCTGGCGCAGCATCTTGACCAACGGAGCCCGGCGCTGCGCGACGTCGCCTTCACGCTGCAGCAGGGCCGGATCGCGCACCGCTTCCGCCGCCATATCGTGGCCGTGAACGTGGACCACGCCGTGGCGCAACTGAGCCTGGCCGCCGCGGGTGCGCCGGCCGAGGCACGCGAGAACGAAGCCGCGTCCGTCGCCTTCCTGTTCCCGGGGCAGGGCGCCCAGCGCCACGGCAGCAGCGCCGCCTTGTACCGCGACAGCGCGCCGTTTCGCACCGCCTTCGACCAGTGCGCCGAACTGGCCCTGACCTTCGGTGCGGGCGACCTGCGCGCGGTCCTGTATGGCGACGCCGGCGCGCTGATCGATCAGACGGAAATCACCCAGCCGCTCCTGTTCGCGCTTGAGTACGCGCTGGCCCGGCATTGGATGGCGCTCGGCATCCGCCCGGCCGCGATGCTGGGGCACAGCCTGGGAGAATACGTGGCGGCCTGCCTGGCCGGCGTGTTCACGCTGGAGGAAGCGCTCTCGCTCGTGGTGGTGCGCGGCCAGCTGATCGCCACGCTCGAACGCGGCGCCATGCTGGCGGTGTCCGCCACCGAAGCGGAACTGGCGCCGCTGCTGGCGCGCCACGGCTGCGACCTGGCGGCCGTCAATGGCCCGATGCAGTGCGTGGCGGCCGGTTCCTTCGCTGCGATCGAGCGCCTGCGCGCCGAACTGGCGCAGGCGGCCATTCCCGCCCAGCAGCTCCACACCTCGCACGCCTTCCATTCCGCGATGATGGACTCCATCGTCGAGACCTTTACGGCTTGCGTCGCCGCGACCGAGCGCCAGGCGCCGGCGATTCCCTTCGTTTCCTGCGTGACGGGCGACTGGATCAGCGCCGAGCAGGCGGCAAGCCCCGAGTATTGGGGCCGCCACCTGCGCGCCACCGTGCGCTTCGGCGACGCCGTGCGCCTGCTAAACCCCGCGCAGTTCGACGCCGTGCTGGAAGTCGGGCCGGGACGCACGCTGTGCGCGCTGGCGGCCAAGTGCGGCCTGCCGCCGGCACGCTGCATCCCGAGCCTGGCCCACGAAGGCGGCGAGGCGCAGGCCATCCTGCACGCCGCCGGCCGCCTGTGGGCGCTGGGCGCCGCGCCGGACTGGAAGGCCATGTCCGGCGGCGGGCGCCGCATCCCGCTGCCCACCTACGCCTGGGACCACAAGCGCCACTGGATCGAATACCAGGGCCGTCCCGCCCCCGTGCCCGCGGTCCGCCAGGCCGAGGCGGATGCCGGAGCCGAAGCGCCGGCACCGGCCGCCGCCGGGATGAACCCGACCGAGGCCCGCCTGGCCGCGATCTGGCGCGAATTCCTCGGCGTGGAGCAGATCGGCGTGCACGACAACTTCTTCGACCTGGGCGGCGATTCGCTGACCGCGACCCGCGTGTACGCC
>DASRUW010000451.1:0-3431 GCA_035655255.1 Telluria sp.
CGCGGCGCCGTACATTTTCCCGGAAAAGAAGATTTTCATGCAGTACACCACCACTTCGCCGAAGCTGCACAAGATCCTCGGCGTGGAGACACCGGTCTTCGACTGAGTGGCATGGAACCGACGAAAAGGCGGCCGCGAGCCGCCTTTTTTTTCGCCCAAGCATGTCTTAAGAATTAAGGTTTAGAATTTGGCAGCATGATGACTCCCATGTTGTCCCTGCTGCTCGCCGGCGCGCTCACCGCGCCCGCGCCTGACGATCCGTTGGAGGCGCCACCGCCTACGGTGCAGGACATCCTCGCGCGGCGCCCGCTGCAGGCGGCCGTGCGCGCGGCCGCGCTGGAAGCTGCGCCGCGCACCCGGCAGGCCGCCTACAGCAACCGCGAACGCGAACGTTTCATCGCCGCGTTCGAGGAAGCGCGCGTCCCGGACTGCCTGCATCAGGACGGCCTGAAGCGCCAGCCCACCGGCTTCATGATCGGGAACTTCGCCTACTTCGGCGTGAGCGGACTCAACGCCCTGCCCTTCGTCGCCATCGCCAAGCTGCGCGGCAAGTGCAATTAGGCGCGCCGGCGCTTGTCGCGGAAGAAGGACCAGATCTCCTCGGCGATCTCGACGTCGCGGTTCTGCCGGCCCACCACCGCCGTCCAGGCCCAGGCCAGGGGAAAGGCGATGCTCGGTTCCGTGTGACCGGCGCCCTCCACCTCGATGCACACGACCTGCAGCCCGGCCGGATCCGCGCCCCAGGTGCGGCGCACCGCGCTGGTGTGGTCCTTCGGGTCGCGCTTCGGATAGGGATACACCTCGGGCGCGCCTTCCAGCCCGGCCAGCCGGCGCCAGATTGCGCCCGACTCCTCCGCGCTGTAGCCGGTGCCGCGCCCGCGCAGGGTCCAGTGCCCGATGCCGCCGCCCGCGTACGGTGCAATCTTGTCCGCCGTGCCGTGGCACAGCAGGACCGGCAGCGGATGGCGCGGTGCCTCGCACTGCGAATGCACCGGCATCAGCGCGCTCAGCGCCGCGACTGCCGCCAGCCGCGGGCCCAGCGCGATCGCCGCGCGGTAGGTCATCGCTCCGCCGTTGGACATGCCGCTGATATAGACGCGCTCCGGATCGGCGCCGTACTCGGCCAGCGCCAGGTCGATCACGGCCGCCAGGAAACCGACATCGTCCGTCGTCGGATTGCTGGGCGCATCGGCCCGGCAGTCGTTCCAGCCCTGCTTGCCGTCGCTGCCGACCCAGCCTTCCGGCGCGATCACCAGAATGTCTTCCCGGTCGGCAATAACGAGCCACTGCTGGAAGGCCGAATTCCACTTGCGCTGGCTGCCGAACATCACCCCGGCCGACGCGCCATGCCCATGCAGGATCAACACCAGCGCCCGCTTCCCCGAGGCCGGGGCCGACGGCTGGGCCAGCAAGAATTCACGCTTGCCCTCGGGCCGCGTCACGGCGCCGCGTCGTATTTTTGCCTTGTTCATCCGTGCGTCATTTTCGTGAAAGGCTCGCACTGTACCGTAAAAGTCTTCCGACCGGTCTGCAAGACCCCACCCCGCGCCCTTGTCGGACAAAGGCGCACGGCACCAGAACTGCCTGGCAGTGTTACCGGATTAACGCAAGTAACTCACCCTCTGTGTTAAAAATGAACTAACTGACAAGCATTTGCATGCGGATTCAAGTTTTCTACCAAGGCGCCGAAGTTTAGGTTACAGTGCGGAAATAACGCATACACACGCGGGCAAACGTTTGCACTGCGCCGGGAAACCGGTCTGAAAGATTCGAAGGGGCATCATGCTTTACCAACTGCACGAAATGCAGCGCACTTTCCTCAATCCGCTCATGCAATGGGCGGATGCGTCTGCAAAACTGTTTTCCAACCCGGTTTCGCCGTTCGCGCACACGCCGTTTTCACAGCGTATCGCCGCCGGCTATGAATTGATGTACCGGCTTGGAAAGGATTACGAAAAACCCGCGTTCGACATCGGCAGCACGGTGGTGGACGGTGAGACCATCGGCATCATGGAGCGCGTGGTCGTCGACAAGCCGTTCTGCAAGCTGCTGCACTTCAAGAAGGACTTGAGCGACAAACGCGCCGAGAAGCTCGGCCACCCGAAGGTGCTGCTGGTGGCGCCCCTGTCCGGCCACCATGCGACGCTGTTGCGCGACACCGCGCGCGCCCTGTTGCCGAATCACGACGTGTTCATCACCGACTGGACCGACGCGCGCATGGTGCCGCTGTCGGCCGGCCCCTTCCACTTGGACGACTACGTCTATTACGTGCAGGAGTTCATCCGCACACTGGCGCCCGACCTGCACGTGATCTCCGTCTGCCAGCCCACCGTGCCGGTGCTGGCCGCGATCTCGCTGATGGCCAGCGCGGAGGACGCGGCCCTGCCCAGGACGATGACCATGATGGGCGGCCCGATCGACCCGCGCCGTTCGCCGACCCAGGTCAACACCCTGGCCATCGAAAAGCCTTTCTCGTGGTTCGAGAACACGGTGGTCTACTCCGTGCCGGCCAACTACCCCGGCTTCGGCCGCAAGGTGTATCCGGGCTTCCTGCAGCACGCCGGCTTCATCGCCATGAACCCGGGCCGCCACGCCCAGAGCCACCGCGAGTTCTACAACCACCTGGTGCGCGGCGACGACGATTCGGCCGAGGCCCACCGCCAGTTCTACGACGAGTACAACGCGGTGCTGGACATGCCGGCCGAGTACTACCTCGACACCATCAAGACCGTGTTCCAGGAACACCGCCTGCCGCTGGGGACCTGGCACGTGGGCGGCAAGCAGGTGCGCCCGCAGGACATCAAGACCGTGGCCCTGTTCACCGTGGAAGGGGAATTGGACGACATCTCCGGCGCCGGCCAGACCCAGGCCGCGCACGACCTGTGCAGCGGCATTCCGGCCCAGATGAAGCAGGACTTCGTCGCACCGGGCGCCGGCCACTACGGCATCTTCTCCGGCCGCCGCTGGCGCCAGACGATCGCCCCCATGATCGGCGAATTCATCCGCAAGCACGCCTGACCGAATCCCCACCGCCCGGGGCTGGCGCCTCCCTCCCGAGGGAGGCGTTTTTATTTGTTTTGGCGGATAATGGCGGTTTTCGCCACCTCCGCCGCCGTGAGCAAGACCACCGCCGACCAGATCGAAGACCTGCTGCCGCAGACCCAGTGCACCAAGTGCGGCTATGCGGGCTGCCGGCCGTACGCGGAAGCGATCGCCGCCGGGCAGGCGCAGATCAACCAATGTCCGCCGGGCGGCATGCAGGGCGTGGAGCGCCTGGCCCGCCTCACCGGCCGCCCCGTCATTCCCATTAACCCCGTCAATGGCATGGAGCGCCCGCGCGCCGTGGCCTGGATCGACGAGCAGCTGTGCATCGGCTGCACCCTCTGCATCCAGGCCTGTCCGGTGGACGCCATCGTCGGTGCGGCCAAGTT
>DASRUW010000452.1:0-5711 GCA_035655255.1 Telluria sp.
GCAGCGCCGCTTCGCGCAGGAATGCCGTCACCGGACCATGCGGATAGACTGCGGTGTCCTTCCCGATGTGCGCCTGCAGGCTCGCCAATGCGGCCGCCACGCTCTCCGTCGACGGCGCGCCACGCAGCGGGACCCAATAGCGCGAGCCGCGCGCGTCATTGGCGTGCAGCGCCGGGCCCCCCTGGGACGGCGCATGCAGCTGGAGGAACAGCACCAGGCGGCGTTTGATGCGCGCCCGCTCCAGCGACCAGTCGAGCACTACCCGGTTGAGGTCGCGGCCGGCCTCGTCGCGCAAGGCCTCCGGCGTGAGCTCGGCCGGCACGACCTCGAGCTCATGCAGGCGGCGCTCGGCCGTGCGCTTGGTCGCGACCCCGTGGTGTTCGCGCAAATGGTCAAAGGCCAGCTCCGTGGTCCAGACCTGCGCACCATCCAGTCCTAGCAAATCAGTCATGTCGCAATTTGCAATAATTAAAAATATTCGGTTATCTTACACCAGTTCGTGCTAAGATTTTTCACAGAAAAACATATTTACGCAAAATGCGACAAACCATTCCTTTCGACGATGTGCTTGCGCTGGCCCGTGCCGCCGGCGCCGCCATCATGTCCGTGTACAACGACCAGACGCAGCTCGATCTGCAGCACAAGGCGGATGCCAGTCCGCTGACCGCCGCCGACCTCGCCTCCCACCGCATCATCGTGGATGGCCTGGCGCGCCTGACACCGACCATTCCGGTCATCTCCGAAGAAGACACCGCTCCGCAGGTCCAGAACGCCGCCGCGGAACGCTTCTGGCTCATCGATCCGCTCGACGGCACCAAGGAATTCATCGCCCGCAATGGCGAATTCACCGTGAACATCGCCCTGATCGACGCGGGCCATCCGGTCTGGGGCGTGGTGTACGCCCCGGCGCTCGGCGAATTGTTCTGGGGCGGCCCCGGCCTGGGCGCGTTCCGCACCTGCCCCGCCGGCACGCGCCCGATCGGCGTGGGCGCCTGGGCCCGCAAGCAGTCAGAGGCATGCCGCGTCGTCGCCAGCAAGAGCCATCTGAACGAAGAGACCAACGCTTTCATCGGCCGCCTGGGCGCGCACGAACTGATCCAGGCCGGCAGCTCGCTCAAGCTGTGCCGCGTCGCCGAGGGCGCGGCCCATGTCTATCCGCGTCTGGGGCCCACCTGCGAGTGGGACACGGCGGCGGCCCATGCGGTCGTGGAGGGAGCCGGCGGCCATGTCGTGCAGTTGGACGGAACGACGCTCCGCTATGGCAAGGCGGATGTGCTCAACCCGTATTTCGTTGCCTGTTGCGTTCCCTTGGGCGAGCTCGTCGGCAGCGATGATTGACGCAGGGTATGCGCTGGCGGGCGCCGTGACCGGCTTCGTCGTCGGCCTGACAGGGGTCGGCGGCGGCGCCTTGATGACCCCTATCCTTCTGCTGTTTTTCGGTATTGCACCAGCGACGGCAGTCGCGACCGACCTGTGGTTTGCGGCCATCACCAAGCTGGCTGGAGCGGCAATCCATCAACAGCGCGGCCAAGTGGACTGGCAGGTCGTGCGCCGGCTATGGGCCGGGAGCATTCCGCTGGCCGCCCTTGTGGTGGCACTGGTAAGCGCAGGGGCCCATCTGGACAAGGTCGGCTGGCTGACGCACGCCGTCGGAATCGTCGTCATGCTTACCGCCGCCGGCCTGCTGCTGGCACCGCGCCTGAACGCGCTCGCGCGCAACCGCCGCCTGAGCGAACCAGCGCGGTTCAAATCGGTCCAGAAGTCGTTGACCGTCGGGGCCGGCGCCCTGCTTGGCGTGTGCGTTGCCCTCACCTCGGTGGGCGCCGGCGCGCTCGGCTCGGTCATGCTGCTCTACCTCTATCCTTTGCGGATGACCCCGCATCGGCTGGTGGCGACGGACCTCGTGCATGCGATTCCGCTCGCCGCGGTCGCAGGCAGCGGCTATCTCCTGGCGGGTCTGGTCGACGGGCACATGCTGCTCAGTTTGCTGGCCGGCTCCCTGCCGGCCATCGTCGCCGGCAGCCTGCTGGCCGGACGCCTGCCGGGCCGCTGGGTGCAGCTGGCACTGGCCCTCACGCTGGCTGGCACCGGCATCAAGACCTTGCTCTGAGCCCGGACGCGGTCAGGGACGCAGGCGGCGCCCTTCCTTGCGGCCGTGCGCCAGATAGTGCTCGAGCGGGTTCACGCCGGCCGCGGCCACGTCGGGATTGGCCTGCAGGTACAGGGCCGGATCGAAGCCGTCGTCCACGCGGAACATGGCCGGGATGCTCGCCTCCGTGAACTCCTGCGGGATCAGGTGGCCAGCGTACTGCTGCGGCACCGGCCGGGCAGTCCGGATGTCGTGCAGGCGGCGGAAGGCGATCTTGCCATAGAAGGGGTCCGACAGCATTGGCGTGTAGTAGGCGCAATCGTCGAAGAAGTAATGCGTCACCTGCGACCAGCGGGTGCGCAGCTTGTCGCGCTGCACCGAGCCGCCGTGCATGAGGTTGGCGGCCCAGATCAGGGCCTGCCCTTTGCGCGCGTGAAAGTGCACCGGCGCGATGCCGCTCTGCTCCACCAGGGCGCGCCACATCTCCTCGTACAAGGCCTGGGACGGCATGCCGTCCATGCGGGCGGCGCACAGGCGCAAGTGCTCGTTGGTGTAGATCGGCCAGCGGTGGCTGCCCGGGTAATACACCAGCGGGCCGTTGTCGGCGTCGACGTCCTCCAGCGCCAGCCAGACTCCGCACATGAAGCGCTCCGGCGCGGAGCTGAAATGCACGGAGTCCGTATGAAAATGCTGCTGCGTCCCGACCGGGAAGTTCAGGGTCTGGAACGGCCAGGCCGCGCGCCCGTACAGCTTGCCGAGCAGGTCAGTGACGTACTTGTTGCAGGCGATGCGCCGCACGTCCACATTGGTCAGCCAGGCGTCACGCGCGCGCAGGCTGACACCGGCGCCGTGCCACTCGTCCTGCCAGCGCCGCAGGTCGAATTCGGGCGCCAGCGCGTGCTTGATGCGCTCGGCCACGGCGTCGATCTCGGCATCCGGAAAATTGATGACGGCAAAGCCGTTGGCATGCAGCGCGCGGGCGATCTGCTGCGTCTCGGCGTCGTAGCCCGACTGTTGCAGGAGCTGTTCGAAGAACGGCGATTCGACGAGCGGCACGCCGGGCAGGAGGTTGCGCTGCATTTCCGTGGCCCTCGCCGCGTCAAGGCCGCAGGCGGCGCCGCTCCTTGCGGCCAAATTTGAGGTAATGCTCGGCCGGATTGACGCCGGCCGCGGCCACGTCCGGGTTGGCGGCCAGGTAGAGCTCGCCGTCGAACTCCTGTTCGTGCTGCCATTCCTTGTCGGCGGGGTTGGTCGCGTGCACGAAGCTGTTGGGAATCACCCGGCCCGCGTACTGGTGCGGCACCGTCTCGCCGGTCGCGATGTTGCGCAGGCGGCGGAAATCGATCGCGCCATAGAACGGGTCCGACATCATCGGCGTGTAGTAGGCGCAGTCCTCGAAGAAGTAGTGCGTCACCTGGGACCAGCGGGTGCGCGTCTTGTCGTGCTGGGCGGAGCCGCCGTGCATGAGGTTCGCGGCCCAGATCAGGGCCTGGCCCTTCCGGGCGTGGAAGTAGGTCGGCTCGATGCCGCTGTCCTGCACCAGGGCGCGCCACACCTCCTCGTACAGCGCCTGGGTCGGCGTGCCGTTCATTTCGGACACGCACAGGCGGACGTGCTCGTTGGTGTAGATGGGCCAGCGGTGGCTGCCCGGGTAGTACACCAGCGGGCCGTTCTCCGCGTCGATGTCGTCCAGCGCCACCCACACGCCGCACATGAAGCGCTCGGGCGCGGAACTGAAGTGGATCGAGTCGGTATGGAAGTGCTGCTGGGTACCGACCGGGAAGTTCAGCGTCTGGAACGGCCAGGCCTTGCGCCCGTACAGCTTGCCAAGCAGTTCGAGCACGTACTGGTTACAGGCGATACGGCGCACGTCGTCCTGCGTTTCCCACGCGTCCTGGGCGCGCAGGCTGACGCCGGCGGCGTGCCATTCGTCGCGCCAGCGTTGCATGTCGAAGCCGGGACCCAGGTCGCGCTTGATGCGCTCGGCCATGGCGTCGATTTCCGGATCGGGGAAGTCGATCACGGCGTAGCCCTGGGTGTGCAGTTCGCGCGCGATGCGCTCTGTTTCGGCGTCGAAGCCGGAAGCGGCGAGCAGGCGCTCGAAAAACGGCGATTCGACGAGCGGAACGCCGGGAAGCAGATTACGCGGCATGGGGGGAATCCTGATTGGCGGGCGCCAGCAGCGCCAGTTGGGCGGGCGCGAGGTAGCACCACTCGCCTTCCTTGAGGTGCAGGTCGGCCAGCGCGAGGCCGCCGATGGCGGAGCGGTGCAGCGCGGCGCAGTGGTTGCCGGCCGCGGCCAGCATGCGCTTGACCTGGTGGTACTTGCCCTGCTCCAGCACGATCTCGAGCTGGTGTTCGCCGCGCTGGACGCAGCGCACGGCCTTCAGCGGCGCCGGTTCGTCGTGCAGCTGCACGCCGGCCAGCATCTGCTCGATCAGCGCCGGCGTGACCGGCTCGGCGGTGCTGGCCTGGTAGACCTTGGGCACGTGGCGCTTGGGCGAGGACTGGGCGTGAATGAAGGCGCCGTCGTCCGACATCAGCAGCAGGCCCGTGGTGTCGTGGTCAAGGCGGCCCACCGGCTGCACCTCGCGCCAGGTGAACTGTTCGGGCAGGAGCGTCAGCACGCCGGGGTGGTGGCTGGGCTTGCGCGAGCACTCGTAGTCGGCCGGCTTGTACAAAGCGAGGTAGACGTGCTCGCGGTAGGTCCAGTCCTCGTCGAAAACGGTCAGCACCAGGCCGTCCGTGTCGACCGGGGTCTTGTAGTTGTCGATGACGGTGCCGTTGACGGCCACGTCGCCGTCTTCGATCAGTGCGCGGCAGTATTTGCGGGTGCCAAAGCCTTGCGATTGCAGGACGCGGTCTAGCGAAATCTTACTCATGGGCAGGACTTTATCAGATCGGCGCTCGCGTTTGACGGAAATCAAGAGAAAACGATTTCCCGGGGCTACACTGAGAACACGTTAGGAATTTCCCTACGGATCCACTCCGAATTTCCCTCGGTTAAATTCAGACAAATCATGCATACGCTCACCACCGACAAGCAGGCGCAGGACGGGTTGCAGGATGTGCACGACGAACTGGTCGAGCAGGTAGCGGAGTTGCGGGCCGCCGCCCTGCTCGCGCGCGCCGCCAGCGGCGCGGCGCTCGTGGCGGCGTCGACGCCGCGGGCACGCTGGTACCGGCGCCAGGAAGAGGAGTTGGCGCAATGGCTCGCCAGCGGAGGTTTCCGATCCTCCAAATGAAAACGACGGCATTGCACCGTCGTTTCCAGTCCCGCCCGGGACAAGCCTGAGGAATCTGAAATTCACTCAAACCCGCATCGTAGGATGCGGCAGGTAGTCTAGGTTGGTGGATGTGTTTGCCTCTTTTTTTCGGCTCCCCTTGTAGAACTACCATCCCACTATAGTCCAAGATGACGGCAATGCAAGGGCCAAATTTGTATCAATGACGGGCTTACTTCGCGGCTGATTGCCAGCTCAACGTAGCGGCGCACATGTCGTCCACGGTGCGGTCGGCTTTCCAGCCCAGTTCCGCGCTGGCGCGGCTCGGATCGGCGTAACACTGCGCGATATCGCCGGGGCGGCGTCCAACGATCTGGTATGGGATCGGTTTGCCGCTC
>DASRUW010000453.1:0-3049 GCA_035655255.1 Telluria sp.
GCATCGGCCTGGGCCTGTCGATCTGCCGCGCGCTCGTGCAGGCCCACGGTGGCACCATCCGCGCCCACAACGACGGTGGCGCCGTGTTCACCCTCACCCTGCCGCTGGGCGAGCCGCCGCGCATGCCCTGCCCCGAAACCGACACCATGCCCGATTCCGTATGAGCGACTCCCAGCCCTCCGCCCTGATCGTCGAGGACGAGCCCCAGATCCGCCGCTTCGTGCGCATGGCGCTCGAAGCAGAAGGCTGGCAAGTGTTCGAGTCCGAAAGCCGCAAGCGCGGCATCATCGACGCCGGCACCCGCACGCCGGACCTGATCGTGCTCGATCTCGGCCTGCCGGACGGCGACGGCATCGATCTCATTCGCGAGGTGCGCGGCTGGTCGCCGGTGCCGATCATCGTCCTGTCCGCGCGGGTGGACGAATCGGACAAGATCGGCGCGCTGGACGCGGGCGCGGACGACTACCTGACCAAGCCTTTCGGCGTGGGCGAACTGCTGGCGCGCGTGCGCGCCACCCTGCGACGGCAGCAGAAAGGCGTGGGCGACGCTTCCGGCATCGTCAGCTTCGGCGCGGTGAGCGTGGACCTGAAGCGTCGCGCCGTCACGCGCGGCGGCGCGGCCGTGCACCTGACGCCGACCGAGTACAAGCTGCTGACGGTGCTGGTGGCGAACCTGGGCCGCGTCGTCACGGCGCCCCAGCTGCTGCGCGAGGTGTGGGGGCCGTCCAACGCCGACAACGGCCACTATGTGCGCATCTACATGGGCCACCTGCGCCAGAAGCTCGAGGACGACCCGGCCCAGCCACGTCACCTGCTGACGGAAACGGCGGTCGGCTACCGTCTGCAGGCGTGAGGCTCACAGCTTGATCTCGTAGGCCACCCGCAGCAGCGGCGTCACCGGGAAGACCTGCGTGTTCTGCAAGAGCGTGCCGTCGATGCGGTACAAGTCCGAGGAATGGAAAGGCTGGGCCAGCGCGTTGATCACGGAGACGCGCAGCTGGCGCTTCGGATCGAACTTCCACAAGGCGTACAGGTCCAGGTCGCGCTTGACCGTGGAGTAGCTGTAGCTCACGTCGGACACGCGCTGCAGGCCGCCGGTCTTGAAGGTGAAGGTGCCGCCGAGGGTCAACCGGGCGTCGGCCTTGTAGTCCAGGCCCAAGTTGGCGCTCAAGGGCGTCTGGTCGGCCAGGCGGTTGTCCGGGCCCGGCACGCTGTCCACGTGCGACCAGTTGCGGGCCAGGTTGGCGCGCAGGTCGATGTCCGGGCCCTGCGGATAGAACATCTGGAGCGGGAACTTCGCTTCCATCTCGATGCCGTGCGACTGCGCCCGCCCGCCATTGACGGGCAGCGCCACCCAGCGTCCCTCGATCAGCCGCACGTCGCGCCGGGTGTAGTCGTCGATACGGCGCAGGTAGGTCGAGGCGCTGAGCATGGCGCCATTGGTCCCGAAGTAGTGTTCGTAGGAGGCGTCGAGGCCCCACGCCAGCTCCGGACGCAGCGCCGGATTGCCTTCGGCGTCGGGCGTGGTCGGGCTGTTGTTTGTGCTGGCCTGGCGGCGCGGCATCAGCTTGTCCAGCGCCGGCGCCTTGTAGGTGCGGGTGAGCGCGAAGCGGACCTGGTCGTTCTTGCTGTCCGGGAGCTTCCACAGGGTCTGGAACAAGGGACTGAGCACGCTCGAATGGCTGCGCATGGCGCTGAAGTCATTGCCCTCGCTGGTGGTGCGCAGCCCTTCCCAGCGCAGCCCGGTGTAGACCGACCAGCGTGGCGTGATGTTCCATTCGTCCTGCGCGAACAGGGCCAGGCGGGCAAAATTCGCGTCCACGACCTGGTCCTCGTTGAACGGCTGGTAGCCCGGGATCGGCGCGTCGTGCTGGAAGCGTTCCTCGTGCCGGCGCGAGGCGCCGCCGTCCCAGCCCAGCGCCAGGGTGTGGTCGGCGGCCAGCGGCTGGCTGTATTTGCCGCTCAGGGTCAGTCCATGCTCGCGCGCGCTGGACGGCGTGGCGCGGTCGAGGGTCAGCTGCCGGTCGGCGTCATAGCCAAGCTGGGACAGGTCGCTGGTGCGGTCGCTGTAGTTCACGCCGATCTTCAAATCGAGCTTGCCCGCCTCGCCGATGCGCCGTACCCAATTGAGGTCCGAGCGCAGCACGGTCACGTCGTTGGCGATGCGGGTCACGTCATGCGGGTACTGCGGCAGCGGGCCGATGGTGGAAGTCCAGTCGGTGTGCGTGTCGGGGTGCACGCGGTTCAGCGAAAAGAAGGTCTGGGACGTCAGCGTGTCGCCCCCGCCCAGCGCATAATTCACGCGCGGAGACAGGTTCAGGTTGGCAAAGATGCCCTTGCCGTTGCGGTCGCCGCGGCGCTGGAGCACGCGCTCGCCGGCGCTGTTCCAGCCGTCGTCCAGCTGGTGCGAATCCTGGTCGAAGCGCCCCACGTTGGCGAAGCCGCTGATCGAATACGACAGCGGCCCATCCTTGTCCGACAACTGGAAGTTGATCGAGGGCGCGACGAAATTGCCCGCACCGGCGATGGTCGGCTTCAGCTCGCGCTGCGCCACCTTGACCGCCTTCTTCAGGACGATATTGATGGTGCCGGCGATCGACTGGGTGCTGAATTCCGCCGTCGCCGCCCGTACGATCTCGATCTTCTCGACCATCTCCGGCGTCAGCGAATCGAGCGAAAATCCGGGCGGCGCGGGCTCGCCGTTCAACAGCACCTGGGTATAGCCGTTGCCCAGGCCGCGCATGCGGATCTCGCCGCCGCCCCGGCCCGCGTTGCCGCCGCTGACGGTCACCCCGGGCTGGCGTTTCAGCACGTCGGCCAGGGTGGTGTCGCCGTGCTTGAGGATCTCCTCGGCGGTCACGACGATCTTGGTCGCCGTGTCGTCCTTGCGCGGATCGTAGCTCTCGGTCCCGCCCTTGACTTCGACGGTGGCGGCGGGTGCGTCGTTCTTGGCCACGGTGACTGCCGATTGACTCCAGGCGGATTGGGAAAAGGCGGCGGTCAGCGCCACCGCGATCAGGGTAGGACGGGGAAAGGTCTGCGGCATATG
>DASRUW010000454.1:0-2900 GCA_035655255.1 Telluria sp.
GTGCCGCTCGGCCTTCCAGCCGTAGCGCTCCACCATCTGCACCACCGCTTCCGCGTGCGGGGCGTTGTTCCCCGGCGGCGTGTCGGTCGGGATGCGGATCACTTCCTGCAGCAGCGCCACTTCCTCGTCGAAGTGCGCGTCGATCCACGCGATCAGTTGGTCCTTGGTCGTCATTCGGTCTTGGCTCCGGCGGCAAACCACGCGCCCAGCGCGGCGCGTTCGGCATCGGTCATGTTGGTGAGATTCGCAAGCGGCATGGCCTTGAGCTGGACCACCTGCTGATTGATCTTTTGCGCGCCCTGCTCAATCTGGGCCGGCGTGTCGAGCGCGAAGCCGAGCGGCGGCGCCGAGAATCCCGGCTGGGTCGGATGCTGCGAATGGCAGGCCACGCAGCGCTGCTGCACGATCTGCTGCACATGCGCGAACGGCACCGCGGCCGCGGCGGCCGGTTTGGGCGGCGCCAGCAGCACCATCAGCACTACCAGCAACGCGCCCCCCGCGAGCGGGTACTTCCATTCGACGCGGCCCTTGTGGCGCAGGTTGAAGAAGTGACGGATCACCGCGCCCGCCGCCATGATCACGCCCAGCACCAGCCAAGCCTGCGGATGGCGGTAGGTCATCGCGAAGTGGTTGCTGATCATGATGAACAGGACCGGCAGCGTGAAGTAGTTGTTATGCACGCTGCGCTGCTTGGCCTTGATGCCGTGGACCGGATCGGGCTTCCGCCCGGCCAGCATCGCATCGACCATCTTGCGCTGGCCGGGGATGATCAGCATGAGCACATTCCCGACCATCATAGTGCCGATCATCGCGCCGACGTGGATGTAGGCCGCGCGGCCGCTCAGGTAGTGGGTCAGCACCCAGGCGCTGGCGACCAGGAAGCACCACATCACCACGCCCATCGCCAGATCGTGCTTGCCGAGCGGGGACCGGCACAGGACGTCGTAGACGGTCCAGCCGACCAGCAGGCTGCCAAGGCCGATGCCGACTGCCTGCAGACTGGAGAGGTCCGCGACGGCGCGGTCCACCATCATCGCCTGCGCGTTGAAGTAGTAGACCACGAACAGGAGCGCGAAGCCGGTGAGCCAGGTGGAATATGCCTCCCACTTGAACCAATGGAGTTCCTTCGGCAGTTCGGCCGGCGCGACCAGGTACTTCTGCGGATTGTAGAAACCGCCGCCGTGCACGGCCCACAGCTCGCCGGAGACGCCCTTCTTTTCCAGGTCCGATCCCGGCTGCGGCGGACGGATCGTGTTATCGAGCCAGACAAAGTAGAACGAGGCGCCGATCCACGCAATGCCCGTGATGACGTGCAGCCAGCGAATGAGCAGGTTGAGCCAATCGAGGCCGTAGGGAATCAGGTAGTCCATGGGCATGCAGACAACAGTTGTGCGAATTTACCGAAGATAGCTTGATTAATGCTCAGCCAACATGAATAATCGGGTATATCCGACATATCCGAACACGTATAGCCAATGGCCGGCCTTCCCCAGCACCTGGACCTGCACCTGATCCGCATCCTGTATCTGCTCCTGGTGGAGAAGAACGTCTCGCGCGTGGCGCTCAAGCTCAATCAGCCGCAGCCCTCCATTTCGGCCTCGCTGCGCAAGCTGCGCGAGCTGACCGGCGACCCGTTGCTGGTGCGCGGCGCGCGCGGCATGGTGCCGACGCAGCACGGCGAGAGCCTGCTCAAGCCGGCCAAGCGCATTCTGGACGAAGCCGAATCGCTGTTCGTGAAGAAGTCGCCCTTCCAACCGCAGGAGGAGGCGCGCAGCTTCAATATCGCCGCGCCCGACTACCTGGATAGCCAGTTCCTGCCGAACGTGGTGGCGGCCCTGCGCCGCGGCTCGCCCAAGAGCCGGGTGGTGATCCACTCGCTGGGCCCGGGCGTGGATTATGTGCGCATGCTGTCCGACGGCGACCTCGATCTGGTCATCGCCAACTGGGACGAACCGCCGCCGCACCTGCACATCTCCAAGCTGTTCGAGGACCCGATCATCTGCACCATGCGCGCGGACAGCCCCTACGCCAAGCGCACGGCGGCGGACGCGATGACGGTGGACGACTACCTCACCCTGCCCCACGTGGCGCCGTCGCAGATGGTGCCCGGCTACCACGGCGTGATCGACTCCTTCCTGGAGCGCCAGGGCTTGCAGCGCAACGTGGTAGTGGAATCGGCCTACTTCGGCCTGATTCCTCATATGCTGATGCAGTCGGACCTGGTGCTGACCACCGGCCGCCAGTTCGTGCGCTCCTACGAGAAAACGCTGCCGCTGAAGGTATTCAGCGTCCCGGTCAAGTTCCCGCCGATGCGCTTCTACCAGCTCTGGCACCAGCGCGTGCACCAGGCCCCGGAACACAAATGGCTGCGCGACCAGGTGACCGAGGCGGCCAAGGCCCTGCACAAGGGATAAAAGAAGGACGGCATCACCACCGTCCTTTGATCGGGCCAAGCTTACTTGGCCTTGCCGATATAGCGGTCGACGAAGTCGAGCATCTGCTGACCCCAGGCGATGTTGTTCGCCTCGGAGTGCCAGCCATGGCCCTCACCCGTCATCACCTTCCACTGCACGACGTTGCCTTTGGCGAGCAGCTTGTCGCGGATTTTCTCGCCATGGATCATGGGCACGCGCACGTCTTCCGAGCCGTAGGCCATCAGCACCGGCGCCTTGATCTTGTCCGCGTTCTCGATCGCCGACGTCCTGTGGAAGTAGTCCGCCTGTTTCGGATCCTTCGGGTCGCCATGCATCTTGACGATCATATCGTCCATGTAGGCCCCATAGGTGTCGGAGTACGTCACGCTGAAGAACAGACCGATATCGGTGACGCCCACGAAGTTGATGCCGCACTTGTACAGGTCCGGATCCTTGATGAGGCCATACATGACCGCATACCCGCCA
>DASRUW010000455.1:0-3683 GCA_035655255.1 Telluria sp.
ATGCCGTAGATGACGGTCGGGTCGGTCTGCAGCAGCATGCCCAGCTTGAGGCGGTTGACGAACACGCCCGCGATCATCGCGCGCTCGGACTTCTGGCCGGTCTCCTTCTCCACGATGGAGGCCATGATCAGCGCCTCGTACGGGTTCGTGTACGGCAGGTTCGGGTCGCGCTTTTCCCAGGCCGCGTTCAGGTGCTTGAGCATCTGCTGGTGCGCCGTGCGGTACACGTCGAAGTCGCTGGAGTGCTTGGCGAACAGGTAGGTGTCGGGGAAGAACAAGCCTTCCGGATGCTTGAAGCCGGGCGTGACGCGGGTCAGCAGCTCCTGGTCCGACAGGTTCACGCTGTCGTGCTTGAGCGAGGCCGCGGCGGCGACGGCGGCGCGCATCTGCTTGAAGGTCCAGCCTTCGATGATGGTCAGGGACTCCTGGGCGAATTCGCCGCGCACCAGCTGGTCGAGCAGGCGCAGCGGGGTCGTGAAGGGCTTGAGCTCGTAGGAACCGGCCTTGATCCTCGAGCTCTTCTGCGTGATCCGCGCCAGCAGGGTGAACAAGGTCGGGTTGACCGGCACGCCGGCCGCCGCCATCTGTTGCGAAATCGAGGCGCCATGGCTGCCGGGCGCGATCGAGAATTCGATCGCCGGTTCGGCCGTCGTGATCGGCTGCTTGGCCCAGTAGCCGAAACCGGTGCCGGCCACGGCCAACAGCAGGATGGCGACAAAAAGAAGTTTCTTGATCAACGCAATGCCACTCTTGGATTAGGGGGTCTCCGGCGCGAATTGCCGGCCGACTCTATAATGAGCCCGTAATGATAATGCCTCACGGCAGACGAGTAAAATTAATGTATACTTGGAATCAATTTCTCCAGTCCGAGGACGTCGCGCCCCTGAGCGAGGCGCAACTCGCTGAAGGATTCGTGGCGCGCGTGGCCGACCTGGGCCTGATTGCCGTCAACGGCGACGACGCCGCCAGCTTCCTGCACAACCAGCTGACCAACGATGTCGAGCACCTGGGCACCCAGGAAGCGCGCCTGGCCGGCTATTGCACGCCCAAGGGCCGCCTGCTGGCCACCTTCCTGTATTGGCGCAGCGCCGACGGCGTCTGCCTGCAACTGCCGCTGGAACTGCAGGCCGCCATCCAGAAACGCCTGAGCATGTACGTCCTGCGCGCCAAGGCCAGGCTGACCGACGCGACGCCGGAACTGACCCTCGGCTTCGGCGGCCAGCAGGCCGAAGCCGCCCTGCGCGAGGCGTTCGGCGCCGTGCCGGCCCAGGCCTTCGGCAAACTCGACCATGAATCCGGTGTGCTGCTGCGCCTGTCCGACGCCTTCGGCGCGCCCCGCTTCCTGTGGCTGACGACGCTTGCCGCGGCCGAGGCCGCCTGGCCGGCCTTCGCCAGCCTGCGCCCGGCCACCGGCGCCGCCTGGCAGCTGGCCGCCATCCATGCCGGCATGCCGCAGATCACGGCCGCCACCCAGGAGCAGTTCGTGCCCCAGATGGTCAACCTGGAACTGCTGGGCGGCGTCAACTTCAAGAAGGGCTGCTACCCGGGCCAGGAGATTGTCGCCCGCAGCCAGTATCTCGGCAAGCTCAAGCGCCGTACCGCGCTGGCCAGCGTGGCCGCGGCGGCCAAACCGGGCGACGAGGTGTTCGACACCCAGGACCCGGGCCAGCCCTGCGGGATGGTGGTCAACGCCGCGCCCAATGGCGACGGCACCGACGTGCTGGTGGAGATGAAGCTCACCGCGCTCGACGCGGACGTGCGCCTGGCCGGCGCGGACGGCGCGCCGCTGCGCCTGCGCGCCATGCCCTATCCGCTCGACGCGCTGGACGTATGAACGACCTGTACGTGTATTACAAGGTGCGCGCGGCCGACGCCGCGGACCTGGCGCCGCGCGTGCGCGCCATGCAGGCCGGCCTGGGCGCCGGCCAGCTCAAGCGCCGTCCCGACGAAAAGGACGGCGTGCAAACCTGGATGGAAGTCTACCCGGCCGCGCCGGACGGCTTCCTCGACCGCCTCGCCGCCGCCGTCGCATCCGCGGGCCTTGCCGCCCGCATCGACGGCCCGCGCCACACCGAAGTTTTCACGGATCTGACCTGAATGTGCCTGATTGTTTTTGCCTGGCGGGTCATGCCCGGGGTTCCGCTCATCGCCGCCGCCAACCGTGACGAGTATTACAGCCGTCCCGCCTCGCCCGCCGGCCCCTGGCCCGACCACCCGCAGGTGTTCGGCGGACGCGACCTGCAAGGCGGCGGCACCTGGATGGGCATCAGCAAGGAAGGTCCCAACGGCCCGCGCTTTGCCGCCATCACCAACGTGCGCGCCCCCCAGGACTGGCGCGACGACGCACCCACGCGCGGGGTGCTGGTGTCGGATTTCCTGACCGGCGACTGGCTGGCGGCGGACTACATCGCCCACATCGCGCCGCGCGCGCAGGAGTTCAACGGCTTCAACCTGGTGATCGGGGACCGCGAGCAACTGGTCTGGTATTCGAACCGGGGCGACGGCGACCACCGCAACGGGCAGCCGCTGGAGCCGGGCATCTACGGCCTGTCGAACGGCCTGCTGGACGCGCCGTGGCCGAAGGTGGTGCGCACCAAGGCGCAGTTCGCGAGCCTGCTGTGCCAGGGCGCGCCGGAAGACGCCTACTTCGAGATGCTGGCCGATACCACCTGCGCCCCCGATCCGCGCCTGCCCGACACCGGCATCGCCATCGAGATGGAGCGCGTGCTGTCGGCCGTGCGCATCGAAACACCCGGCTACGGCACCCGCACCTCCACCGTCGTCACGCTGTATGCGGGCGGGGACGCGGTGCTGAACGAAAAACTCATCCAGTAAGCCGCACCAGCTGCTTGCCGAAGTTGCGGCCTTCCAGCAGGCCGATGAGGGCTTCCGGCGCCGCGGCCAGGCCCTGCGCCACCGTCTCGCGGTAGCGCAGCGCGCCGGAGGCCACCAGCGCCTCCAGCTCCGCCAGGCCGCGCGGCCACAGGTCCATGTGTTCGGTGACGATGAAACCGCGCATGGTGAGGCGGTTCAGGAGCACGGAGCGCAGGTTGTGGATCGGGATCTGGGCGCCGCTGTAGCCCGAGATGAGACCGCACAAAGCGATGCGCCCGAAGGCGTTCATGCGCGCGAGCGCCGTGTCGAACACGGTCCCGCCCACGTTCTCGAACAGGCCGTCGATGCCGTCCGGGACGGCGCGCTTCAACTCCTCGGCCAGGTTGCCGGCCTTGTAGTCCACGCAGGCGTCGAAGCCGAGCGCATCGACCACGTAGGCGCATTTTTCCGGCCCGCCCGCGATCCCGACCGCCCGGCAGCCCATGCGCTTGGCCAGCTGGCCCACCGCGCTGCCCACCGCGCCGCTGGCCGCGGACACCACCACCGTCTCGCCGGGTCGGGGACGGATGATCTCATTGAGGCCGTACCAGGCCGTCATGCCCGGCATGCCCGCCACGCCCAGGAAGGCCGACAGCGGCACCCGCGCCGTGTCCACCTTGCGCAGCGCATCGCCCGGGGCCACGCCCATCTCGGCCCAGCCCAGCATGGCGGTGACGGTGTCGCCGGGGGCGAAGCGCGGGTCGCGCGACTCCATCACCACGCCGGCGGTGGCGCCGATCATGGTCTCGTTCAGGGCCTGCGGCGGCGCATAGCTCTTCGCGTCGCTCATGCGCCCGCGCATGTAGGGG
>DASRUW010000456.1:0-6613 GCA_035655255.1 Telluria sp.
AGGTTGCCGTCCACTTCCTTGCGGCGGTTTTCCAGGTCCATGGCGGCGTTCTGCATCTTCACCGCGAGCTGGATGAACGGGTCCGTCGATTTCTCGAAGTCGGCGGGCGCCTTGTCCATCCAGGCCAGGCGCTTGGCCGTGTCGCCCAGTTCGGAGTGCTGGTACATCGCCGGCACCGCGTCCGGCGCCGGCAGCAAGGCGTCGATCCCCTTGGCGTGCATGACGGCCGGCAGCTTGGCGTAGCGCTGCAGGGCCGCGGCGTAACGCGCCTGGTCCACGCTGCCCGTGTAGGACTGCTCAAGGCGCGTCAGGCGTCCCTTGATGAAGGGCAGATCGCGCTCCTGGTAGCCGGCTTCGCGCTCGGCGTCCTTCTTCTGGCGTTCCAGCGCCAGGCGGTACAGGGTGCGCGCGCTCTTGAGCAGGTCGCTGTTGGTCGCCACGCCGTAGCCCAGCTCCTCGTTGGACAAGTCCATGTCGGTCTTGATCAAGGCATCGAGGTCGCCCAGCATGATCTTGTTCTGGGCCGCGCCGTGCTTGGCGAACCAGGCACGGAACTCGGCGTCCTGCACGTCCTTGATGGCGGCGATGTCCTTGCGCGCGAAACCATCCAGCAGGCCCTGGAGCTTCTTGAGCACGTTGTTCGCCGACTTGACCACGCTGGCATAGCGCACTTCCTGCGCCGGATCGCCGTGGGTCGCCTGCGCGATCACGGCCAGGTCGGCGGTGATGTCGGCCACACGGGCGGGATAGTTCACGTCGCGCGCGAACCGGATCTCGGAGGGCAGCTTGTAGCGGCTGGTGCGGCCGGGGTAGCCGGCCAGCAGGATCGGATCGCCCTGCTTCAGGCCCTCGGCGGAGACCACCAGGAAGTCCTTCGACTTGTACGGCACGTTGTCCTTGGCGTAGTCCGCCGGGCGGCCATCCTTGCCCACGTAGGCGCGCAGGAAGGAGAAGTCGCCGGCGTGGCGCGGGAATTCGAAATTGTCGATGTCGCCGCCGAAGTCGCCCACGCTGTTGGCCGGCGCGTACGCGAGGCGCACGTCGCGGATCATCATCTGGCGGATGCGGTAGTACTCGAGGCCGCGATGGAAGGCCGGCACCGTGCAGTGATAAGCCTTGTCGGTCTCGCATTCGGCGATCAGGGCCTTGATGCGGTCTTCCACCGCCTCGTGGAAGGCGCGTCCGGAGAGGGTCGGCGCCAGTCCCTTGAGGACGCGGTCGGTCACGTTCTCCACCTTGTCGGTCACGTAGACACGCAGCGTGGGGCCGCCCGGCAGCTCGTCGGCGCGGCTCTTGGCCAGGTAGCCGTTGGCGATGTAGTTGTGCTCGGGGGTCGAGTTGCGCTGGATCGCCGCGTAGCCGCAATGGTGGTTGGTGACGATCAGGCCATCGGGCGACACGAACGAGGCCGAGCAGCCGCCGGTCGAGACGATGGCGGACATCGGATGCTTGCTCAGGTCGGCCAGTTTCTCGGCCGGGATGGTGATGCCGATGCGTTTGAGCTCGGCTTTAAGCTGCGGCAGCTGGTGTGGCTGCCACTGCCCTTCGTCGGCGCTTGCGTTCGTGGCGAAAGCGCCCAGCAGGGCGATGGGCATGGCGAGATGTTTCAGCAAGATAGACCCCTGGGTGGACAAAACTCCCCGGAGTATAGCCGAGCCCTGCCCGCCCGGCATCCGCCTTGCGCCCTAGGGCGATTCGCACATACAGTGGACGACGGCCGCGAACGGCGCCTTGCCGTCCGCAAGCTCGCGCACGAAGGCCAGGTCGCCCGAGACCTTGCTCACCACCGCCGGCGGCAGCGCGTCCGTCACCAGTCCGAGCTTGACCTGCAGGGCCAGCGACTGGGTGGCGCCGACGCCGAGCAATCCCAGCACGCGGTCCAGGCGCGAGACCGGCCGCTCGATCCAGGCCAAGCGGTAGTCCGGTCCCAGCTTGGCGCGCTTGGCGGCGGACTTGAGCGCGTCGTCGAAGCTGCCGATCCGGTCCACCAGGCCGCGTTCCTTGGCCTGCTGCCCGGTCCATACGCGGCCCTGGCCGACCGCATCGACCTGGGCCACCGTCATCTTGCGCGCCTGCGCGGCCGTGCCCGTGAATTTGGCGTACACGTTACCGATCGAACCCTGCACCAGCTGGACGAAGCGCGGATCGAGGGGGCGCAGCGGATTGTAGTAATCCGCCAGCCAGGTCGTGGTCACGCCCGCCGTATGGATGCCGAGCTTGTCCGCCACCTTCTCCGCCGTCGGCAGCAGGGCGAACACGCCGATCGAGCCGGTGACGGTGTTCTGGTCCGCGATCACTTCGTCGGAGGCCATCGAGATCCAGTAGCCGCCGGAGGCCGCCACGCTGCCCATCGAGACCACCACCGGCTTGCCGGCCGCGCGCGTCAATTCCAGCTCGCGCCGGATCAGCTCCGAGCCGTAGGCGCTGCCGCCGGGAGAATCGATGCGCAGCACGATGGCCTTGATCGAATCGTCCTCGCGCGCGCTGCGGATCAGGTTCGCGGTCGACATGCCGCCGATGGCGCCCGGTTCCGCCGTGCCGTCGGTGATGGAACCGACCGCCACCACCACGCCGATGCCGTCGCCCAGCACGCGCGGATGCTGGCGCGCCAGGTAGTCGTCAAAGCCCACCTGGCGGAAGGTCTTGCCGCCCGATTCGACGGCGCCGCGCTGCATCAGCATGGCGCGGATTTCGTCGCGCGTCTTGAGGCCGTCCACCAGCTTGCGCTGCACCGCCAGCTTGGCGGCATCGCCGCCCGCCGCTTCCATCAGCGCCGGCAGGTGGTCGATGTAGTCCATCACGGCGCCCTTGGGCAGCTTGCGCGCCTGTTCCAGGTCGCTGGTGAAGTTGGACCACAGGGCGTTGTACAGATAAGCGTCCGCCTCCTGCGCCTCCGGCGACGGGCCGTTGCTGATGTACGGCTCCGCGTAGCTCTTATAGGCGCCGACTTTCATGACGTTGACCGTCACGCCGATCTTGTCCAGGGCGTCGCGGTAGTAGTTGCGGTGGCCGCCGAAGCCCTCCAGGAAGACGGAACCCATGGGATGCATGTACACCTCGCTCGCATGGGCGGCGATGGCGTACTGGCGCTGGCTGTAGCTGCCGCCCCAGGCGATCACCGTCTTGCCGGCGCGCTTGGCGCGTTCCATGGCGGAGGTCACTTCATGCACCATGACCAGGCCGGCGCCCTGCAGGTCGTCGGTCAGCACCACGACGTTGGCGATCTTCGAGTCGCGCGCGGCCGCGTCGAGCACCGTCACCACGTCGCGCAGTTGCAGCTCGCGGCGGCGCTCCGCCGGATCGGACAGGATTGCCAGGCCAGGCGAACCGCGATGCTGTTCCACCAGGTCGCCGTGCAGGTCCAGCACCAGCGCGGTCTTGTCCCCGAGCGGCTTGACGCCGCCGGCGAACAGGGCCCACGCCAGGGCGATCAGGATGACGAGGAAGATCAGGTTCAGCACCGTGCGCCGGGTGGCGTCGACGGCGCGCCAGACGGCGCCGAACACGCGGCGGACAAAGGTCACAGCTTTCGATGCCATGGAGTCTCCAGTGAAGTTAAGCAGCGATGGCGGCGCTGTCGGCCGGCGCGGGGCGCGAGACGGCGAACAGTCCGGCGAAGACGAGCAGTCCGTTCACGACCAGCAGTTCGAGCCCGAGGCGGTAGCTGCCGAACAGGGCAGCCTGGTTGGCGTCCAGCAGCGCGCACAGGACCGGACCGGCGACGGCGATGGCCGGCACGTAGCGGTCGTCCAGCGCGCGCGTGGTCAGCATGCCGAACGCGAACAGGCCAAGCAAGGGGCCGTAGGTATAGCCCGCGAGCTTGAGAATCACGCCGATCATGCTCGGGTTGTCGATCCATTTGAAGACCAGCACCAGCAGCAGGAAGGACGCGGCGAACATCAGGTGCACGCGGTGGCGCAGGCGCGTGCGCCGCGCCTCGTCCAGGTCCTGGCGGCGCTGCAGGCCGAGAATGTCGATGCAAAAGCTGGACGTCAGCGCGGTGATGGCGCCGTCCGCGCTCGGGAACAGCGCGGAGATCAGCGCGATCAGGAAAATGACCTGCACCGTCGGCGGCAGGTGCTGCATCACGACGGCCGGGAAGATCTTGTCGCCGGTCTCGGTGACGCCGCCGATCGGCGCATACAGGTACAGCAGGCCGCCCAGGAACAGGAACAGGGCCAGCACCACCACCAGGATGGCGGTCAGGCTGAGGAGGTTCTTCTGCGAGTCCTTCAGCGTCTTCACGGAGATCGTCTTCTGCATCATCTCCTGGTCCAGGCCCGTCATGGTCACGACGATGAAGATGCCGGCGACGAACTGCTTGATGAAGTGATTCGGGCTGTCCGGGTCGGTCGTGAAGATGTGCGACAGGCCCTTGGCGTGCATGGCGGCCAGGCTGGCGCCGGCCGACATGCCCAGGTGATCGAGCAGGAAGACGACGCAGGCCACCAGCCCGCCCACCATGCAGGTGGTCTGCAGGGTGTCGGTCCAGACGATGGTCTTGACGCCGCCCTGGTAGGTGTAGATGAGGATCATCGCCAACACCACCAGCGTCGTGAGCCAGAACGGAATCCCCAGCTGGTCGAGAATGATGGCCTGCAGCGCGGCGACCACCAGGTACAGGCGCGCCGTGGCGCCGAACAGGCGCGAGAGAATGAAGAAGGCCGCCCCGCTCTGGTAGGCGCGCCGCCCGAGCCGCACGTCCAGGTAGTGGTAGATGGAGGTGAGCCGCAGCCGGTAATACAGCGGCAGCAGCACGAAGGCGACGGCGATATAGCCGAACACGTAGCCGATCAGGATCTGCGCGTAGCCGAAGCCGTCGCGCCCCACGGCGCCGGGCACGCTGATGAAGGTGGCGCCGGACAGCGTGGTGCCGACCATGCCGAAGGCGACCAGCACCCAGTTGCTGCTCTTGTTCCCGATGTAGAAGCTGTCGTTGTTGGCGTTGCGCCCGGTGACCCAGGCGACGCCCAGCAGGAGGAGAAAATACGCGATCAGGATGGCGAAAAGGACGGCTGGCGACATACGTATGGGGCCTGTTGCAGAGTCGCCAGCACTATACACCAGACTAGGTGTCCTGGCCCTCGACCCGGCGGAACGGCCCGATGCAGGCCTCGAGCGATTCGGCCACGCACATGACGAATACGGTGTTGTCCGTATTGAAGCGCACGTAGTTGGTCGTCGCGGTGCCGATTTTCATGACCTGGCCGCCGCAATCGGGCTTGCCGTTGTCCTTCACCAGGCGGTCGGACAGCTTGTAGTAGCCGCGCGCGGTGGGCTTGGCGTCAATGAGGTATTCGCTCTCCGACACCTCCTCGGCGCTGAACACGAGGGTGGTGCCGTCGGCGCGGAAGCGGTAGGTTTCCGCGCACGGCGAATCGGGCAGGCGCAGTTCCCAGATCCCGAGGATGGGGTGGTTGGGCGCAGGGGCGACCGGGGCCGCCTGCGCCAGGGAGCTAAGCACGACTGCAACAAGGGCCAGCCAGGTCCGCATGATGGTCTCCCGAGGTGTCAGGCACTACCCTAATGCGTTTTGGCGCGGCGCGGTGCACTCTTGCGGGCGCGCTTGGGTTTCTCCTCGGTGACGGCTTCGGCGGGAGCCTCGGCGGGCGCCGCCGGCTGCTCTGCCCCGCCCGCGGCCTTCTGGGCCTTGGCCTTGGCCACGCGGGCCGGCGTCTTGCGGGCACGCTTGGTACGCTCGGCCGGCGCGGCGTCGGATTCGCCCGCCGCACCCGGCTCGGCCTGCGCTTCCGGGGCCGCGTCGGCCGGCTGGGCCACCGCTACGCTCTCGCGCTCTCCGCGACGTCCCGACCGGCGCCCGGAGCGAGGCTGCTCTTCCTGCGCGCCGACGGGCGCTTCCTGCTGTTCCGGCGTGCTCTCGGCAGCCGCGCGCGCGGCTTCGGCGCGCGGCTGGCGGCCGCCGCGCGAACGGCGGCGCGGCTCCGGCGTGGCCGCTGGCTGCTCCATCTGCATTTCTTCGTCCTGCTCCAGCACCGGAAGCTGGGCCTCCGGCAGCGTCGCGGATTCGGCGTGGGCGGCCTGGGCCGGGGCGCCGCTGGCGCGGTAGACATAGGCACCGGACTTTTCGTCGCGGCCGAATTCCAGCAGGCCGCGCGCCTTCGCCTCTTCGATCAGGTTACCGAAGCTGCGGAAGCCGTAGTAGGTCTCGTTGAAGTCCGGACGGCGGCGCTTGAGCGTGTCCTTCAGGAGCGAGGCCCAGATCTTGCCGCTGTCGCCACGCTCGGCGATGAGGGCTTCGAAGGTCTCGACCACCATCTCGATGGCCTCGGTCTTCTTGGCCTCCGACTTCTCCTCGCGGCGCGCGGACTCCTCCGGCGCGCGCTTCTGCTGCGGCTGCGAGCCGCGGCGCGCCGCCTGGCGCTGGCGATCGCGCTCGCGCACCAGGTCGTCGTAGAAGATGAATTCGTCGCAGTTGGCGATCAGCAGGTCGGACGTGGACTGCTTGACGCCGACGCCGATCACGGTCTTGGCGTTCTCGCGCAGCTTGGACACCAGCGGCGAGAAGTCCGAATCGCCCGAGATGATCACAAAGGTGTTCACGTGCGCCTTGGTGTAGCACAGGTCGAGCGCGTCGACCACCATGCGGATGTCG
>DASRUW010000457.1:0-7954 GCA_035655255.1 Telluria sp.
ATCGGCGATAGGATCGCTCATACTCATGCTTTGTTCTCCTATTACCAGCTAGCTTTGGTCATACCCGGGATTTCGCCTTTCATGGCGAATTCACGGAGCTTGGTGCGGCCCAGGCCGAACTTGCGGAAGGTGCCACGCGGACGGCCGGTGATGGCGCAGCGGTTACGCTGGCGGCTCGGGCTCGAGTTGCGCGGCAGGGCTTGCAGCTTCAGGCGGGCTTCGTAGCGCTCTTCTTCCGTCTTGCTCTGGTCGGCGATGACCGCCTTCAGGGCAGCGCGCTTGGCGGCGAACTTGGCCACCAGGTCGGCGCGCTTCTGTTCACGGTTAATCAATGCGAGTTTTGCCATGATCTTTAGTTCCTGAACGGGAATTTGAATGCGGCGAGCAGCGCCTTGGCTTCGTCGTCCGTCTTCGCGGTGGTGGTGATCGAGATGTTCATGCCACGCAGCGCATCGATCTTGTCGTACTCGATTTCCGGGAAGATGATCTGCTCTTTGACGCCGATGTTGTAGTTGCCACGGCCGTCGAAGGAGCGGCCATTGACGCCGCGGAAGTCGCGCACGCGCGGCAGGGCCACGGTGATCAGGCGGTCCAGGAACTCGTACATGCGGGCGCCGCGCAGGGTCACCATGGTACCGATCGGGTAGCCCTCACGGATCTTGAAGCCGGCGATTGCCTTGCGGGCCTTGGTCACGACCGGCTTCTGGCCGGCGATCTTGGTCAGGTCGCCCACGGCGTGCTCGATGATCTTCTTATCGGCCACTGCCTCGGACAGACCCATGTTCAGGGTGATCTTGGTCAGGCGCGGGACTTCCATCGGCGACTTGTAGCCGAATTTGGTGGTCAGTTCGCCGACGATCTTGTCTTTGTAAACTTGTTGAAGACGTGCCATGTTATTAAGCCTTCACTACTTCGCCGTTGGACTTGAACACGCGGACCTTCTTGCCGTCCACGTCCTTGAAGCCCACCCGGTCAGCCTTGCCAGTCGCAGCGTTGAACAGCGCAACGTTGGACACGTGGATCGGCATTGCCTTGTCGACGATGCCGCCGGTGGTACCGGTCATCGGGTTCGGCTTCACGGCCTTCTTGGCCACGTTGATGCCGTCCACCACGACGTGCTCGGCGTCGACGCGACGGGAAACGACGCCGCGCTTGCCCTTGTCTTTGCCGGTCAGAACGATGACCTCGTCGTTTTTACGAATCTTATCCATGTCGACTCCTTACAGAACTTCAGGTGCCAGGGACACGATCTTCATGAACTTTTCGGTGCGCAGCTCGCGCGTCACCGGCCCAAAGATACGGGTGCCGATCGGTTCCAGCTTGTTGTTCAGCAAGACGGCGGCGTTGCCGTCGAACTTCACCAGCGAACCATCCTGGCGGCGCACGCCCTTGGCGGTACGAACGACCACGGCGTTATAAATTTCACCTTTTTTCACACGACCACGCGGCGCAGCCTCCTTCACGGTGACTTTGATCACGTCGCCAATGCTTGCGTAACGGCGCTTGGAACCGCCCAATACCTTGATGCACAGTACTTCTTTCGCACCGGTATTGTCGGCCACTTCGAGCCGGCTCTCAGTTTGAATCATAGTGTTCTCTTTCCCAACTTAAGCCGAAGAATTCCCGCACATGGCGGGCCTGCGGTCAGTCTTGGTCCCGCCGCCGGCTTCCTGCTGGAATCCGACGATTGGGTGATGGACTTACCAAAAACTTGGTACTACTCGTCTTCGATGACCGCAGCCACCAGGTGGCCACTTGCGGCAATACATGAACGAAGCCCGCTAGTATAACGCAATACCAGCGGGCCTGCAACTTCTTTCGTCATCCCCGCGCCAACGGGGAGGACGGACTTCTTTTTAGATCACCTGCGCGGTTTGCACCACGCGGGTCACGGTCCATGCCTTGGTCTTGGAGATCGGACGGCCTTCCATGATCTCGACCGTGTCGCCGGTCTTGGCCTGGTTGGCTTCGTCGTGCGCGTGGTACTTGTTGCTGCGCACGATGATCTTGCCGTACAGCGGGTGCTTGACGTGACGCTCGATCAACACGGTAACGGTCTTGTCCATCTTGTCGGACACAACTTTACCGATCAGCGTGCGCTTCAGTTTTGCTTGATCAGTCATTTTGCTTCCTTCGAGTTCATTACCGTTTTCACGCGTGCGATGTCGCGACGCACCTTTTTCAGCTGGGCGGTGTTGCTCAGCTGCTGGGTGGCCGTCTGCATGCGCAGACCGAACTGGGCCTTGAGCAGATCGTTCAGCTCTTTCTGCAGAGCGTCCTGGTCCTTGCCGCGGAGTTCAGATGCTTTCATGTTCTACTCCTGTTATTGGCCAACCTGGCGCACCACGAAGGTGGTTGCCAGCGGCAGTTTGGCAGCGGCCAGGCGGAAGGCTTCGCGCGCCAGTTCTTCGGCCACGCCGTCCATCTCGTACAGGACCTTGCCCGGACGGATCTCAGCGACGTAGTACTCCGGGTTACCTTTACCGTTACCCATACGGACTTCAGCCGGCTTGTTGGAGATCGGCTTGTCCGGGAACACACGGATCCAGATACGGCCACCGCGCTTGATGTGACGGGTCATCGCACGACGTGCGGACTCGATCTGGCGCGCGGTGATACGGCCGCGGGCGACGGCCTTGAGGCCGAACTCGCCGAACGACACGGAGGTGCCGGTGGTGTGCGAAATGCCCGTGTTGCGGCCTTTCTGCTCTTTACGATATTTCCTGCGGGAGGGTTGCAGCATGGTTATTCTCCTGCTTTCTCAGCCGGCTTGGCGGCACGACGGCCGGCCGGAGCGGTTGCGGGTTTGACGCCCGGGCGGCCACGGCCAGCCGGTTTGCCGTCGTCGCGACGCGGACCGCGCGGCTTCTTCTCGTCGGCCGGAGTGTCGATGACCGGCGCTTCGCCCGTTGCCGAGCGGTCGCCCTTGTACACCCAGACCTTGACGCCGATGATGCCGTAGGTGGTCGACGCTTCGCTGGTGCCGTAGTCGATGTCGGCGCGCAGGGTGTGCAGGGGCACACGGCCTTCGCGGTACCATTCGGTACGCGCGATCTCGATGCCGTTCAGGCGGCCCGAGGACATGATCTTGATGCCCACGGCGCCCAGGCGCATCGCGTTCTGCATGGCGCGCTTCATGGCGCGGCGGAACATGATGCGTTTCTCGAGCTGCTGCGAGATCGAATCGGCGATCAGCTGCGCGTCGATTTCCGGCTTGCGGATCTCTTCGATGTTCACGTGCACCGGCACGCCCATGATCTTGGTCAGGGAGGACTTCAGGACTTCGATGTCCTCGCCCTTCTTGCCGATCACGACGCCAGGACGCGAGCTGTACACGGTAAAGCGCGCGTTCTTGGCCGGACGCTCGATGACCACGCGGCCGACCGAGGCGTTCTTCAGCTTCTTCTTCAGGAACTCGCGCGCCTTCAGGTCTTCGTTCAGCATGGCTGCGAAGTTGCCGTTGCCGGCGTACCAGCGCGAGGCCCAGTTACGGGTGACCGCGAGGCGGAAACCAGTCGGATGAATCTTCTGTCCCATGGTTGCCCCTTAGTTACCGACGGTCACGTAGATGTGACAGGATTGTTTGGAAATGCGATCACCGCGGCCTTTGGCGCGAGCCGTAAAGCGCTTCAGGATCGGACCCTTTTCGACGTAGATCTGGGTGACTTTCAGCTCATCGATATCAGCACCATCGTTGTGCTCGGCGTTCGCGATCGCGGACTCCAGCACCTTCTTGATGATCTGAGCACCTTTCTTCGGGCTGAACTGGAGGATGTTCAGTGCCGCATCCACCTTCTTGCCACGAATCATGTCGGCGACGAGGCGGCCCTTCTGGTCCGACAGGCGCACGCCTTTGAGGATAGCTTTAGTTTCCATTATTTCTTCGCCTTCTTGTCAGCGGCATGGCCCTTGAACGTACGGGTCAGTGCGAACTCACCGAGCTTATGGCCAACCATGTTCTCGGAGACGTACACCGGCACGTGCACCTTGCCGTTGTGAACTGCGATCGTCAGGCCGATGAAGTCCGGCATGATGGTGGAACGGCGCGACCAGGTCTTGATCGGCTTCTTGTCTTTGGTCGCTTGCGCGGCTTCGACTTTCTTCACCAGGTGGGCGTCGCAGAACGGCCCTTTTTTCAACGAACGTGTCATGTCTTATCCCTTATTTCTTGCCGCGGCGCGAGACGATCATCGACGTCGTACGTTTGTTCGAACGCGTCTTCTTGCCCTTCGTCTGCTGGCCCCACGGGGACACAGGATGACGACCGGCGGCCGTGCGGCCCTCACCACCACCGTGCGGGTGGTCGATCGGGTTCATCACCACGCCGCGGACGGTCGGGCGGACACCGCGCCAACGCATCGCACCGGCTTTACCAATCTTGCGCAGGTTGTGCTCGCCGTTGCCGACTTCGCCGACGGTGGCGCGGCACTCGATGTGCACGCGGCGCACTTCGCCGGAACGCAGGCGGACCTGGGCGTAGGTGCCTTCGCGGGCCATCAGGACCACGCCGGCGCCGGCGGTACGGGCCATCTGGGCGCCCTTACCCGGCAGCATTTCCACGCAGTGCATGGTGGTACCGACCGGAATATTGCGGATCGGCAGGCAGTTGCCGGCCTTGATCGGCGCTTCCGAGCCGTTCATGATCTGGTCGCCGACCGCCATGCCCTTGGAGGCGATGATGTAGGCGCGCGCGCCATCGGCGTAGCAGATCAGCGCGATGTGGGCGGTGCGGTTCGGGTCGTACTCGATACGCTCGACCTTGCCGACGATGCCGTCCTTGTTGCGCTTGAAGTCCACCACGCGGTAGTGCTGCTTGTGACCGCCGCCGATGTGGCGGGTGGTGATGTGGCCGTTGTTGTTGCGGCCAGCAGTCTTCGATTTCTTCTCGACCAGGGCGGCGAACGGACGACCCTTGTACAGGTCGGCGTTGACCACCTTCACCATGCCACGACGGCCTGGGGAGGTCGGCTTCATCTTAACGAGTGCCATTATTTAGCCTCCTCGGTGAAGTTGATTTCCTGGCCCGGCTTCAGGCACACGAAGGCGCGCTTCGTGTGGTTGCGGCGGCCGACGAAACGGCCCGAACGCTTCTGCTTGCCTTCGCGGTTCACGGTCTGCACCGATTCCACTTCGACCTTGAACAGCAGTTCAACGGCGGCCTTGATTTCCAGCTTGGTCGCGTCCGGCAGGACCTTGAACACGATCTGCTCGTTCTTTTCCGCGACCATGGTGGCCTTCTCGGAAATGACCGGCGCCAGCAGCACCTTCATCAGGCGCTCTTCGCTATGTTTCACAACGGCGTTCATGCGAACATCTCCTCAATCTTAGCCAGGGCCGGCTTGGTGACCAGGATCTTCTTGTAGAACACCAGCGACATAGGATCGGCGTGACGCGGCTCGACGACGAGCACGTTCGGCAGATTGCGCGATGCCAACATCAGGTTTTCATCCAGGTTGTCGGTGATCACGAGCACCGAATCCAGGCCCATGCCCTGCAGTTTCTGCGACAGCAGCTTGGTCTTCGGGGCTTCCAGCGCCAGGTTCTCGATCACGTTCAGGCGGCCTTCGCGGGCCAGCTGCGAGAAGATCGAGCAGATACCTGCGCGGTACATCTTCTTGTTGACCTTGTGCGAGAAGTTCTCGTCGGGCGTATTCGGGAAAATACGGCCGCCGCCACGCCACAGCGGGGAGGACGACATACCGGCGCGGGCGCGGCCGGTGCCCTTCTGACGCCACGGTTTCTTCGTGGTGTGATGGACTTCTTCGCGGTCTTTCTGCTTGCGGTTGCCGCTACGTGCGTTGGCAGCGTAGGCGACCACGATCTGGTGGATCAGGGCTTCGTTGTACTCGCGGCCGAAAACGGTATCCGCGGCATTCACGCCGGCGCCTGCAACACCTTGCTCATTCAGAAGCTTCAGTTCCATGGATTAAGCCCCCTTCGTTGCTTTAGCTTTAACGGCCGGGGACACCACCACATGGCCATTCTTCGCGCCAGGCACGGCACCCTTGACCAGCAGCAGCTGGCGCTCGGCGTCGATACGGGCGATTTCCAGGTTCTGGGTGGTCACGGTGACATCACCCAGGTGACCGGTCATGCGCTTACCCGGGAACACGCGGCCCGGATCCTGCGCCATACCGATCGAACCCGGCACGTTGTGCGAACGGGAGTTACCGTGGGTCGCGCGGCCCGAGCTGAAGTTGTAACGCTTGATGGTACCGGCGTAGCCCTTACCGATCGAGGTGCCTTGCACGTCGATCTTCTGGCCAACTTCGAACAGGGACACGGCGATGGCGTCGCCAGCCTTGAGCTCAGCGGCTTTGGCGGCGTCCACGCGGAATTCCTTGAGGAGGGTGCCAGCTTCGACGCCGGCTTTGGCGAAATGCCCTGCAGCGGCTTTGTTCACGCGGGTAGCGCGACGCTGGCCGAATGCAACCTGAACAGCGGAATAACCATCCGTTTCAGGAGTTTTGATTTGCGCAACACGGTTGTTCGACACGTCCAGCACGGTCACAGGGATCGAATCCCCGTCGTCCGTGAAGATACGCATCATGCCAACCTTGCGACCGAGGAGGCCAAGGCTCATTTTTTCTCCATTCCCACCTACGATTGGGCGGGGCTGATGTTGAACTACAAAATAACGTATGAATCCCGGAAAAAGACGAATTCATACCGAAGCCGGCTAGTATAGATCGGATTGGGGCTTGACGCAACACCCAAGTTGTTGGTATGTCGCATTTGAAAGCAAGAAGCGGAGCGCTTCCCGGGCGGGAAACCGGCACGATGGCGGTTTTCATTGCTCTGGAGACAATATGTACCGCATCATCCCCCTGCCCGCCGCCTATATTGAACGGGTGCGCGGCGGCCTCGACGACCTCGGCCAGCCGGTCGAGCAGCATACCGCCACAGGCGGCGAGCCGCTGCGCGACGGCCTGCGCCGGGCCGCGCCGGGCGAGGCCATCCTGCTGGCCAGCTACACGCCCTTTGCCGGCGCCCATCCCTATAAAGAATACGGCCCGGTGTTCGTGAGCGCGGCCGGGCCCGGCCCGGAGCGGCTGGACCGGCTGCCCACGGAGGGCGAATTGCCCTACCTCGGCCAGATGTTCGTGCTGCGCGCCTATTCCGCCGCCGAGCGCATCGTCGACGCCGTGCTCAGCTCCCCGGCCGAAGCCGAAGGGCACCTGGCGGGCTTCTTCGCGCGCCCCGAGGTCGCCTTCGTGCTGGCCCGCTTCCCCACCTACGGCTGCTACGGCCTGCGGCTGGAGCGAAACTGACCCTGGATTTATTGCGCGGCGTGCAGCTTGGCCGCCGCTTCCTGGTAGCGCGCGGCCTTGGGGTTGTCGGCCTTCCAGCGCGGCGCGTTCTCGTCGTTGGCCAGCAGGTACAGGCCGACGGCGACCATGCGGTCCACCTTGGCCATGTTGGCGTAGTCGATCTTGTCCCAGTGGTCGCCCTTGCCATGATAGTCCGGGTAGGCGAAGGCCACGCACAGGGTGTGGGCCGGCACGCCCAGGTCGGCCAGGGACTGGTTGTCGCTGTAGGCAAAATAGCGGTCGCTGTTGACCGCGTGCTTCCACAGCTTGACCCCGGTCTGCTCGCCGGCCATGGCCAGTACGTCCGGCAGGGTCGAGAAGTCGAAGCCCGTCACCGTGGCCGTGCCTTCCTGCTTGCCTTCGCTGTCGTCGGTGCGGCCGACCTGTTCCAGGTTCAGGTCCGCCACCGTGTCCTTGACCGGGAACACCGGGTGGCGGCCGTAGTACTTCGAACCGAGCATGCCCAGCTCTTCGCCGAACAGGGTCATGAACACGACGCTGCGACGCGGACGCTCCTTCAGCGCCGCCATCGCGGACGCCACTTCGACCACCGACACCGTGCCGCTGCCGTCGTCGTTGGCGCCGTTGTAGATCGCGCCGTTGCGGATGCCCAGGTGGTCGTAGTGCGACGTGAGCATCACGTA
>DASRUW010000458.1:0-9868 GCA_035655255.1 Telluria sp.
GGCGCATTCGGCCGCCACTTCGCGCAGGATGTGGATGGCTTCCGATTCCAGCGCGTCCAGGTGGGCGGCGTTGACGTCGGTGAGGAAGTTGTCGGTGACAGTATTCATGTTCATTAAGCCGCGATGGATTTGATGCGTACCAGTTTGCCGTCCACGAAGTGCAGGCCGCACTCCTTGGAATCCGGGTTCTCCCACCACCAGCGGCCGGCGCGGACGTCCTCGCCGGGCTGGATGGCGCGCGTGCAGGGCGCGCAGCCGATGGACGGGAAACCCTGGTCGTGCAGCGGGTTGTAGGGCACGCCGTTGGCGCGGATGTAGTGCCAGACGTCGTCCTCCGACCAGTCGGCCAGGGGATTGAACTTGACCAGGCCGTGGGCGCTGTCGAATTCCTCCACCGCCAGTTCCGTGCGCGTGGCCGACTGCGCGCGGCGCTGGCCGGTCACCCAGGCCTTGTTGCCGGCCAGGGCGCGGCCGAGCGGCTCGACCTTGCGCACGCGGCAGCATTCGCGGCGCATCTCGACCGAGTCGTAGAAGGCGTTCAGGCCGTTCTGCGCCACGTAGTTCTCCACGGCCGCCGGGTCCGGGCGGTACACGGCGATCTCGTAGCCATAGGTCTCCTGCACCTTGTCCAGCATGCCGAGCGTCTCGGGATGCAGGCGGCCGGTGTCGAGCGAGAAGATCCCGATCGGCAGGCCGGCTTTCAGGATCAGGTCCGTCAGCACCATGTCTTCCGCCGCCAGGCTGGAAGCGAAGACGGCGGGCGCATGTGCGGCGGCGATGCGCTCGAGCGTGGCGCGCGTGGACGCAAGGAGGTGATCGAAATTACTCATGGATAGTCTCGCTTCAGATGCCGTAGGCGACGTCCGCCTGTTCCGGCGTGCCGCCACGCAGGCGGCGCCGGAACAGCGGCAGCGGATCGTCCACCGACGCCTGGTAGGTCTCGCTGAACACCGTCAGGCCGAGCAGGGCGTCTTCGATCGAGCGGTCCGGGCGCGTGGCGAAGGCGTTGAAGCCGACGCGCTGCATGGAGAACAGGTTGTCGCGCAGGACGTCGCCGATGGCGCGCAGCTCGCCCTTCCAGCCCAGGCGCATGCGCAGGTTGAAGGCGATCGAGTAGCCGCGGCCGTCGCTGAACTTGGGGAAGTCCACGGCCACCAGGTCGAAGGCGCCGAGTTCCTCGCGCAGTTCCTCCGGCCGCTCGTCGCTGGCGAGCCAGACGCCGAGGTGGGCGCGGTTCTTCAGCAGCGGCTTCTGGGCCTGCCATACGGACAAGGGGACGATCACCTTGCCGGCTGGGACCTCGACGGCCGCCGCGTCCTCGCCTTCGGCCAGGCGCAGCACGCTCCAGTCGTCCGCCGCAATCTCGCGGTTCTTGATGATGCGTTCGTGCTTATCAAGCATATTCGTCTTCCCCAACAATGGTCTTACCCACTTCGATCGGCGTGGCGTACACAAAATCCTTGAACGGGCCAATGCCCAGGCGCTGGGCCACGTCCACGAAGCGTTCGCCCTCGTGGCGCTGACGCAGGTAGACGGTCAGGATGCGGTCGACCACTTCCGGCATCTGCGCGGCGGAGAAGGACGGACCGATGATCTTGCCCAGGGCCGTGTCGTTGCCCTGCGCGCCGCCGATCGACACCTGGTACCACTCGCTGCCGTCCTTGTCCACGCCCAGCACGCCGATGTTGCCCACGTGGTGGTGGCCGCAGGCGTTGATGCAGCCGCTGATGTTCAATTCGATCTCGCCGATGTCGTGCTGGTAGTCCAGGTCCGAGAAGCGCTCGGCGATGGCCACGGCCACGGGGATCGACTTGGCGTTGGCCAGCGAGCAGAAGTCGCCGCCCGGGCAGGAGATGATGTCGGTCAGCAGGCCGATGTTGGGCGTGGCCAGGCCGTGCGACTTCAGTTCCTGCCACAGTTCGAACAGGCGGCTTTGCTCCACGTCCGCCAGCACGATGTTCTGCTCGTGCGTCACGCGCAGTTCGCCGAAACTGTAGCGGTCGGCCAGGTCGGCCATGAAGTCCATCTGTTCGGCCGTGGCGTCGCCCGGCGGCAGGCCGGGCTTCTTCAGCGACAGCACGACGGCCGCGTAGCCCGCCACCTTGTGGGCGCGCACGTTGCGCTTGACCCAGTTGTAGAAGGGACGGCTTTCCGGATGCTGGGCGACCGGATCGATCGCGGCCAGCGTCTTGTACGCGGGCGGGTTGAACCAGGAGGCGACGCGCTCGATCTCCTCCTCGGTGAGGGTGGAGGGGCTGTCCTTCAGGTCCGCCCATTCCGCTTCCACCTGGCGCGCGAACTCCTCCACGCCCAGGGACTTGAGCAGGATCTTGATGCGCGCCTTGTACTTGTTGTCGCGGCGGCCGTACTGGTTATAGACGCGCATGATGGCCTCGATGTAGGTCAGCATGTGCCGGCGCGGCAGGAAATCGCGGATCACGCTGCCGATGATCGGGGTGCGGCCCAGGCCCCCGCCGACCAGCACGCGAAAGCCGATCTCGCCGGCCTCGTTCTGCACCACGGTCAGGCCGATGTCGTGTACCTGGGTCGCGGCGCGGTCTTCCACGGCGCCGTTGATGGCCACCTTGAACTTGCGGGGCAGGGCGATGAACTCGGGGTGGAAGGTGCTCCACTGGCGCAGGATCTCGCAATACGGGCGCGGGTCGATCAGCTCGTCCGCCGCCACGCCCGCGAATTCGTCGGTGGTGGTGTTGCGGATGCAGTTGCCCGAGGTCTGGTTGGCGTGCATTTCGACCGAAGCCAGGTCGGCCAGGATGTCCGGCGTCTGCTCCAGTTCGATCCAGTTGAACTGGATGTTCTGGCGCGTCGTGAAGTGGCCGTAGCCGCGGTCGTATTTACGGGCGATCTGGGCGAACATGCGCATCTGGCGCGAGGCCAGCAGGCCGTAAGGGACGGCGATGCGCAGCATGTAGGCGTGGCGCTGCATGTACAGACCGTTCTGCAAGCGGAGCGGCAGGAATTCTTCCTCGGTCAGCTCGTTGATCAGGCGGCGGCGCACCTGGTCGCGGTATTGCGCGATGCGCTCCCGCTGGATCAGGTGGTCATATTGGTCGTAGCGATACATGGGCTGGCTTCCTGGGCAAAGTAGCTGCCATGGTAAAGAGCCCCCGCTATATTCCATACAACTTAGTATTCATTTGCTTATATGCGTGCCGGATATAAGCCAGCTTATAATGTGTCTATGAACCTGCACCAACTCCGATTCGTCCGCGAAGCCGTCAGGCAGAACTTCAACCTCACCGACGCGGCCAAGGCCTTGTTCACCTCCCAGCCGGGGGTGTCGAAAGCCATCATCGAGCTCGAGGAGGAGCTGGGTGTTGATATTTTTACACGCCATGGCAAGCGTATCCGCGGGCTGACGGAGCCGGGACGGCTGGTGCTCGAGTCGGTCGAGCTGATCATGCGCGAGATCGACAGCCTGAAGCGCATCGGCAAGGAATACGCGGCCCAGGACAGCGGCAGCTTCACCATCGCCACCACCCACACCCAGGCCCGCTACGCGCTGCCCAAGGTGGTCCAGGCCTTCATGCAGAAATACCCCAAGGTGCGCCTGTCGCTCCTGCAGGGGAACCCGAAGCAGATCGCGGACATGGTGCAGAAGGACCAGGCCGACATCGCCATCGCCACCGAATCGATCGCCAGCGTGGAAGGTTTGATCACCCTCCCGTGCTACCAGTGGGAGCACGTGCTGGTGGTGCCGGCCGAGCATCCGCTGCTGCGCTCCAAGGCCGTGTCGCTGGAGGAGATCGCCGGCTACCCGGTGATCACGTATGACGCCGCCTTCGCCGGCCGCAGCAAGATCGACCACGCCTTCCAGCTGCGCGGCCTGAAGCCGGACGTGCTGCTCGAAGCGATCGACGCGGACGTGATCAAGACTTATGTGGAACTGGGCATGGGCGTGGGCATCATCGCCGGCATGGCCTTCGACGCCGAACGCGACCGCAACCTGCGCGCGATCCCGGTCGGCCACCTGTTCGGCATGAACGTGTCGCGGGTGGCGGTCAAGCAGGGCGCCTACCTGCGCAGCTATGTGTACACCTTCATCGAGCTGCTCTCGCCGTCGCTGAACCGGCGCATGGTGGAGCAGGCGATGGCGGGCGTCAAAGACAACTACGAATTATGAATCAAGCATCCCTGTCCGCCTATTACGCGGACATCGCGGCCGATTACGACCGCCGCTACGCCGCGCCCCGGCGCAAGGCCGAACTGGACGCGCTCCAGAATACGCTCGCCGACCTGTTCGAAGGCCGCCGCGTGCTGGAGCTGGGCTGCGGCACCGGCTACTGGACCGACACCCTGGCCTACGTGGCGAACAGCGTGACCGCCATCGACAACTGCCCGCCGCTGCTGGCCCAGGCCCGCGCGCGCGGGCTGGATCCGCAGGTGGTGAACTTTGTGGACGGCGACGCCTTCGCGCCGCCGCCGGGCGACTACGACGCCTGCCTGGCCGCCGGCCTGTGGTCCCACGTTCCGCGCGAACAGCAGGACCAGTTCCTCAAGCAGCTGCGCGCCTTGCTGGGCGCAGACGCCCTGCTGGTCCTGCTGGACGAGAACGTGATCGAAGGCGAGACCTTGCCGGTGGCGCGCACGGACGCGGAAGGGAACACCTACCGCATCCTGACCGGCGCCAGCGGCACCCGCCACGAGGTCCTGTCCAACTGCCCGGCCGACAGCGCGCTCAAGAAGCGCTTCGCCGAGCACGCGCGCGAAATCCGCATCAAGCGCAGCGAGCATTACTGGCTGCTCAGCTGCCGGCTGAAATAACAACAGGTCATCTTGTTGAAACAATCAGGGGCCATCATTCGGTCCGTTCGATTGTTTCCAACTCATAAGGATGACCCAAGTGAAAAAGCAACTCCTCGCCGCCCTCGTACTGTCCACCATTGGCGGTTTCGCCCAGGCCCAATCGTCGGTGACCGTGTACGGCGCCTTCGACGCCGGCATCGCCAAGCAGACCGACAAGACGACGGCCGTGACCAAGCGCGACTCCAACAAGCTCGGCTTCAAGGGCACGGAAGACCTGGGCGGCGGCCTGAAGGCATTGTTCCAGGTCGAGATGCGCTTCGAACCGGACACCGGCACTTTCGAATCGGGCACGCGCCCGCTGTTCCAGGGCCAGTCGCGCGTGGGCCTGCAGGGTGACTTCGGCATGGTGCGCATCGGCCGCGGCGTGACCGCCTTCCAGGACGCCAAGGACGCCTTCGATCCTTTCCACGGCATCGCCGGCACCCCGGGCCTGAAGGGCGACGTCGAAGTGGCAGGCTACAACAGCCAGCCGCTGGACCCGGCCGGCAGCTCGAACGACCGCTTCAACAACGCCATCTGGTACGACACCCCGGTGTTCAACGGCTTCAAGGTCGGCGTGACCATGGCGACCAAGGAAGCCAACGGCGGCCCGGCCCTGGTGGGCACCGGCACCGCAGCCGCGCCGCAGTATCCGGCTGGCGCGGCCGCTTCGGCCAATCCGTTCTCGATCGCCGCGACCTACAGCCAGGGCACCGTGGCCGCGATGGCCGCCTACGAGCGTAACGCCGTCGAAACCAAGGTCTGGTACGTCGGCGGCTCCGTCATGGCGACCCCGGAACTGAAGCTGATGGCGACCTATGCCCGCCAGGACCAGGGTCACACCAAGCTGACCAATCCGAAGACGACCGGCTGGCTGGTCGGCGCGAACTACAAGCTGGGCGCCGGCCGCGTGCTGTTTGGCTACGGCCAGAAGAAGCCGGATGGCGCGGTGACGACCAAGCAGACTTCGGTCGGCTATGAGTACGACCTGTCCAAGCGCACCTTCCTGTACGCCGACGCGTCGCAGAAGAAGGCCGCGACCAGCGTGAACTACTACGGTGTGGGCGTGCACCACAACTTCTGACGGGCTCCGTCAGGGCGCGTGCATCGGCAACGTGATGTCGATGCGCGTGCCGCCCGCGTCCTCGCGGCCGATGACGATCTCGCCGCCCAGCGCCCACACCCGCTCGCGCATGCCGAGCAGGCCGAGCGAGCCGGGTTTGGCGAGATCGCTGTCTTCGATGCCGATGCCGTTGTCGGCGATGGTGATGAGCAGGCTGCCGTTCAGGCGGTACAGGCTCAAGGTGACGGCACTGGCCTGGGCGTGACGGGCCACGTTGGTCAGGCCCTCCTGCACGATCCGGTAGATGGCCGTGCCGGCCTCGTCTCCCAGCTTCAATTCCTCTTCGTCCGCGAACATCTCGACGCGGATGCCCGTTTTTTCGGCGAACTCCTTGCGGTAGGCCTGCAGGGCGAAATACAGCCCCGCCTCGTCCAGCGCGCGCGGCCGCAGGTCGGTGGCGATCCGGCGCAGCGAGGTGATGGCGGCCAGCAGCCGCTCGTCCATCGACCGTACTTGCCGCTGCGTCGACGCCGGCAAGCCCGGTTCGCGCATCAGCAGGGCCAGGTCCAGGCGCAGGGCCGTCAGCAGCTGGCCGGGATCGTCGTGCAGCTCGCGTGCGATGTGGGCGCGCTCCTGCTCGCGGATGGACTGCAGCGCCGTGGTCAGTTCGCGCAAGCGCGCATGCGACACCCGGTCGCTGGCGCGGCGCCCGCCAAAGCGGTCGATAGGAATGGGATCGGTCATGGAAAGCGTGCCTCCACGCTCCACCATATAACCGAGGATAAGCCTGCTGTTTGATCCGCGCCAGCTTTCTTCTTGCAAGGTCGTTCGGAAGCGCTTCAGTCTGTCGAACTGTTTGGGTGCTGTTGACGCAGGCGGTAAGTGCTTCATCGACTGAAATACGGGGCGAATGCCTCCTGCAGTTCTGGAGGGAGATGATTGAAATCGATGCGCTGACTCTTGATTTCTTCGCGCAAGCGATCGGCGCCTCCGCACGCGCGGACCGTTTGGACGGCCAGGTCGCGAGCTAACTCGCGCAGAATTGGTAACGGCACGTTGTCATCATTGTCGGCGTTCGCGTCTCTAACGTCGAAAGTGTCTCCTGCGTCGTCGCCGCCGCACTTGCCGTTGCGTATTGTGAATACAGACCCGTTTTCCCATGTTTCAAACGGGCGCCGTTCAGGGTCCGGTGTCCGCCGTTTGAAATAGCCGGTGAGAATGAAATACGTCGATCCAGCATCTCTTGCCTTACCAAAAATCCAAACGTGGCCTGTATAGGATTCGTCGTCCGCGATTTGGCTGCAAGTCGCGCGCAGGTCATCAGGGAAGGGTTCAAGCTTCAATCCCACTAGTGGCACGCGCAGTCCCAAGACCGGGACAGTCAGGTAGCGTGGCGGCTGGCTTGTTGCGGACGCGAAGGCTGTCGCACTGGCAACAAGCAGAGCGGCGGCAGCGGAGCCCTTAATAGCGGTAGACGGCATAATGTGGCCTCTCTTTTCGGTATGCTGGACCGGCCCAGAAATCGCGTTGAACAAAATCCGAGATCCATTGCTTGCCGTCGTAACCGGCAACATGCCCGGCAGTGCTGCCACGGTGTGGCTCCATTACCATGACATCACCCTTGATGAAGTTGAAGTGGTCAGGATCATCTACCGTTATTTGATGGAACCCTAACATTTCAAGGGTTGGACCGAATGCCTTGCCTGTAGCAGGGTACGAGCCCTGAAAGTTCGCGCCACCCGCTTGAAGTGCCTTTCGCACGTACTCACCGCAACGCCGATGGCTACGCATTTTCTTGTCCGCCTCCGTGTAGAGATGCTTGGTGAATTTGTCAAGATCGACTGGCATGGCGCACCTCTACGCGACTTTGTTGGCGGCAGAATCCCAGCCGCCAACGGTATTCCCGCCCGCGCCGCCGCTGACTTTCTGTTGGGTGTACTTCCACGTGGCCTTGGAATATTTCAGATTGACGGTCTCCGACAGATAGGTCTCGTCGCCACCGAGGTGGGGCTTGATCATCCCGACCAGCACGTTTTCCAGTTCTATCTCGAAGTATTTGACCCGCACGGCATCGGCGTCGGCACGGAAGAACTCGAGCCTGGCTGTTGGGATCGTTTTACCCATGGCGCAGTGCTGGGCAAGGATGGGGGAAGAAAGATCGGCCAGTTTGGAAAGCGAGATGTCTGACATCTCGACACGTTCCGCCGTGTGGCCTCCAGCGGTCGAGGAGGTGGCGCTACGTGGCTGATGCAAGGCCCAATGAATGCCAGTAATTTCGATCCAGTTCTTGTGCTGCTGATCCAGCGATTCGCCCTTGATGCCGTCGATCTGAAGGTAAACGTCGGTCGCCATTGCGTCTTCTCCTCGAATGGATAAGGACACAAATTTTGTTCTCCTGAGGGGAGGAGAACTTGGCGAAACGCAATAGATGCGTTACATCTGCTTGAACAGGTGCAGGAAGCTGCGGCTGACTTCGAGCTTCTCGGGGCGGCCCTTGATCATCACCAGGTGGCGGCCGCGGATGTCGCGCGTGACGCCTTCGATGGCGTTCACGTTGACCAGCGTGGCGCGGTGGATCTGCCAGAACAGGGCCGGGTCCAGCTCGTCGGCCAGGTCGCGCACCGGTTTGCGGATCAGAGCCTCGAACTTTTCGGTCTGCACGCAGGTGTACTTCTCGTCCGAGCGGAAGAACAGGATTTCCTCGACCGGAATCATGCGCAGGTCCGAGCCGATGCTGGCCTGGATCCATTGCAGGTGCTTGGGCTTGGGTTGGGCGATCTTTTCCGCCAGCTGGTTCAGGATGGCGGTGACGTCCGGCGTGGCCGGGGCCGCGGCGCCAGGCGCTGGCGCGGCCAGGCGCTCCTTTAGGCGCTCCACGGTGACCTTCAGGCGCTCCGGCTCGGGCGGCTTCAGCACGTAGTCGATGGCGCCGCGCTCGAAGGCTTCCACCGCGTACTGGTCGTAGGCGGTCACGAACACGATATGGCTGGCGCCGTCGATCTCGCGCGCCGCATCCATGCCGGTCTTGCCGGGCATGCGGATGTCGAGGAAGGTGAGGTCGGGCTCGAGCTCCTTGACCAGCTCGATGGCTTCCTCGCCGTTCTTGGCTTCCCCGATGATCTCCAGCTCGGGCCAGACCTGCGACAGGCGCAGGCGCAGCTGGTCACGCATCAGTCTTTCGTCGTCGGCAATGATCGCGGTCGGCATGGCTCGGCTGGGTTAAATGTTGGGAAGCAAATTATTCATGAAGCTGCCGGTTTAGGCAACGAATTACTTGGTCACCTGATAGGGTACTTCGATGGTGGCGACCACGCCACTCGGTTCGTTGGCGCCGATGTGCAGGGTGGCCTGCTCGCCGAACAGCATTTTCAGGCGCTCGCGGATGTTGGTCAGGCCGGTGCCGGTGCCGTTGCTGGGCATGACGCCGAAGCCGACCCCGTTGTCGGACACCAGCACCCGCAGGCGGCCGTTGACGATCTCGGCGAACACGCGCAGGGTGCCGCCTTCCGGCTTGCATTCCAGGCCGTGCTTGATGGCGTTCTCCACCATCGACTGCAGCATCATCGGCGGGAAGGCAGCCGTGCGCAGGCCTTCCGGGACCTGGATGTCGATGGTCAGGCGGTCTTCCATGCGCATCTTCAGCAGGTTCAGGTAGGCGCTCACCATGTCCGTTTCGCGGCCCAGGCTGCTGACCACATTACTGTCGCGCATCTGGGGCAGGACGGCGCGCAGGTACTGGATCAGGCTGCGCTGCATGGCGGCGGCGCGCGGCGGATCGGTCTCGATCAGGTACTCGACCGAGGCGAGGGTGTTGAACAGGAAGTGCGGTTCCACCTGGGCCTGCATCATCTGCATCTTGGCTTCGGACAGCTGGCGCTGCATGGATTCGCGCTCGGCCGCCTCCAGGGCCGTCTGGCTCTGGATCTCGGCGCGCTTCTTGCCGCCGACCAGGGCCTTGGTGGCGAACAGGGCCAGCAGCAGCAGGGAAATGAAGCTCTT
>DASRUW010000459.1:0-5444 GCA_035655255.1 Telluria sp.
AAGGACGAGGTTTCCCTTTTCGACCTGTCGCTCAGTGCGCCGCTGCGGGGTGGGCTGATCGCGCGCCAGCGCGGGCAAGTAAAACCGGACTTTAGTTGTCATTAGGAATTCTTTCCAATAGTTATTTGCCAATAGTGATAAACTTGGCCGCGACTCTTTGTGCTGCCAATCCCATGCCTTCCTCAAATCAGTACAGTTCGGGTCCCGGCCAACAAAGCCGCGCCGGATCGCCATTGACGCAATAACTGGAACCCGCGGATTCATTCGGGATCGTTGGTCGTCCCCGCCAGCAAAGGAAAATTCGGCATGCCAGTACCCGATTCCCGTAGCAAGATCCAAGCGGCGAATGTGGCGGAAGAGAGCGAAGCATTGAGGCGTTGGAAGTCTCCTATCTTCAACTCGGCTCCGGATCGGGAGTGCGAACCGCCTGGATCAAGAACCGTACCGAAGGTCCAAAACACCGAAACAGCCAGCGCTCCCATAGTCGTGTGGGTGTCGCTTTTAGTTGCGGCGAGCGACATCGGATACATCGCCCTCTTTTATGGAGGCACCCACCGAACAGTTCCAGGCTGGAGCATCTTGATCCTTCTCAGCGCGGTGATCACGGCTGCACTAAGTGGAACTATCGGCCTGTTCACGGGCAGAGGCTTGATGTGGAAACTGGTCTCTTTGGCAGGACTTGCAGCCGGGCTTGGGGCGTTGATCTTTATATATCTCGTAATGGACGCGCTCGCCCATTTTCGATGAGTCCCTACCAATGAATGGAGCAACGATGGAAATGGTAATCAAGGCGATCTTGGCTCTGAGCATTACGATTGGCGGACTCTTTTTCGGCGGCGCCTATCTCCTGGTTAGAGCAATCAATGCCGGTTCTGCAGGCGGGTCCATGGCACTTTTCTTCCTTCTCGTGCTCGCGATCATCGGCATGAATCTCCTTATCTTCTGGCCTGATCCGCCACCCAAACACAAGGCCGTTTCCAACGAAAACCTTCCCGAACAGAAGCCCGCCCAAGAGCAAGAACCGGCCGATGCAAGCAACTGAAAAGGACGAAGCGCTGGCACGATGGAAGAAGCCGCTTCGCGAGTCGGAAGCTGTCATGTCACCATTCGCGCGCACACTTTGCTGCTACTGGTTGTCCGTGCTCGCAGCAACAACGATAGCGGCAACTCAAAAATCCGTCGAATACCAGACGGGAGGGATGTTGACCAAGGCCGTCGCCCTGTTTGTCGGAACCGTCCTGACAAGCATTCCATTTGCGGGCCTCGTCAGCGCCATTGGAATATGGGCGACCAAAAAGCCAACGGACAAGATACTTTGGGGCGTGACCTTGATTGTTCTCAGTGTCCCGCTCATTCTCATCTACCGCGAGGTGATCGATTTGCATTTCGGGAACCTCCACTAGGAGCCACGCATTGAATCGCCACGACTACCGTCGACACTCCAAAGCCATGATTCTGCGCGTTAATTTCAGCGCAGCGTCGCGCCGAGGAAGCCGCGCATGAGCGTAGCCACCTGCGTGGCTTCCTCTTCCAGCGCGAAGTGGCCGGTGTCGAGCAGATGCAGTTCGGCCTGCGGCAGGTCGCGCAGCCAGGCGCGGGCGCCGGCTTCGACGAACAGCGGGTCGCCCCTGCCCCAGGCGATCAGCGCCGGCGGGCGATGCTCGCGCAGCCATGCCTGCCAGGCGGGGTACTGCGCCACGTTGCTGTGGTAGTCGGTCAGCAGGCCTTGCTGGATGCGGCGGTTGTCGGCCGGGGCCAGGCCTGCGATGTCGGAGACCCACGCATCGGGATTCAAACGTGCCTGCTCGCGTGCGCCGGTCTGGTACATGAAGCGCACGCCGTCCGGGCTCAGGATCTCGTCCAGCAGCGGCTGCGTGGCCGCGTTCACGCCGGCGCGCAAGGTGCCGATGTGGTGGACCAGCGTGTCCGACAGCCCTTCCTCGTAGGCGTTCGCGTTCTGGATCACGAGCGCGTCGATCCACTCCGGATGGCGCAGCGCGAGGCGCATGCCGACCGGGCCGCCGAAGTCCTGCATGTACAGCGTGAAGTGCGCCAGTCCCAGCGCGCGGATGAACCGCTCCATGACGCCGGCCAGGGCGTCGAAGGTGGCCGGCATGCCGGGCGCCGCGACGCTGTAGCCGCTGCCCGGATAGTCCGGCGCGATCACGTGGTAGTCCCGGGCGAGCAGCGGCATCAGGTCGCGGTACATGTGCGAGGACGACGGGAAGCCGTGCAGCAGCACGATGGCGGGGCGGCCCGGCTGGCCGGCCTCGCGGTAGAAGATGGACGCGCCGTCCACGTCCAGGGTGCGGTAGGTGATGGTCATGCTGTTCTCCCGGTGATTGCGATCAGTAGCCGGCGGTGAAGCGGCGGCGCGAGTGCGTGGGCGTTTCGATCTCGTCCAGCGCGGCGGCGGCCAGGTCGCCGACCGTGATGCTGCTGCCGCCGTCGGCGTCCACCAGCAGCTCGTCCAGGCCAAGGCGGAAGCTGCCGCTGCGCGCGCCGGGCAGCAGCATGGCCGACGGCGACAGGTAGCTCCATTCGACGGTGTCGTCGGCGCGCAGGCTGCGCAGGAAGGCGCGGGCGGCGGTCGCTTCGTCCTTGTACAAGGCGGGAAACTCGGGCGTGTCGAGCAGGTCGGCGCCGCCCGGCGTTTTGAGGCTGCCGGCGCCGCCCATGAACAGCACGCGCGGCACGCCGGCGGCGCGCACGGCGTCCAGCACGGCGGCAACGTCGGTACCGTGGTAGCGCACCGCGACGAGCGCGGCGTCGGCGCCACGCAGGGCGTCGACGAGGGCCGCGCCATTGGCCAGGTCGATCGCGGTGGGGCGCAGGTTGGCGTGCGCTTCGATGCCGGCAGCGTTGCGGGCGATGGCGCTCACGCGGTGGCCGCGGCTCAGGGCTTCGGTGCGCAGGGCGGTGCCGACAAAGCCGGTGGCGCCGATCAGTGCGAGGTTCATGGTGCGTTCCTTTCAAGTGGGGTTGGTGTGATGGGAACGATAGCGCCGCACCAATGTCTTGATAAGACGGATAATGCGATAATCACTGTCACTCAAAACAGGACAATAGAGCTATGGCCGATCTCGCCGACGTCAACCTCAACCGCCTGCTGGTCTTCGTCCACGTGGTGGAAGCCGGCTCGCTGACCGGCGCGGCCAACCGCCTCGGCCTGGCCAAGACGGTGGTCAGCACGCACATGCAGAAGCTGGAGGCGGAGGTCGGCGCGAGCCTGCTGGTGCGCACCACGCGGCGCCTGTCGCTGACCGAGGCCGGGGAGGGGTTCTACGAGGCCTGTCGCCGCATCGTGAGCGAGACCCAGGCGGCGGTGGAGGCCGCGGCGCTGGACACGGCCGAACCACGCGGCACCCTGCGCGTGACGGCGCCGATCGACTACGGGGCGACCGTGGTCGGACCGGTGGCGGTGGAACTGCAGCGGCGCCATCCCGCGCTGCGCATCGAGCTGCTGACGGTGGACCATGTGGTCGACCTGGTGGCGGAGAAGATCGACCTGGCGATCCGGGTCGGCCGCCTGGCCGATTCCGGCTACCAGGCCGCGCGCGTCGGCGTCTTCCGCGAGCGGCTGGTGGCGGCGCCGGCGCTGCTGCGTGCGCGCGCCAAGCCGAAGGCGCCGGACGTGCTGCGCGCCTTGCCGTTTGTCGCCCTGTCCGTGCTGCCGCAGCCGGACACCTGGACTTTCCGACGCGGCGACGCCCAGCGCACGGTCAGGTTTACCTCGACCTTCCAGTCCAACACGGCCTACGCGGTGCGGCAGGCGGCACTGGCCGGCGGCGGACTGGCGGTGCTGCCCGATTTCGTAGTGCGCGAAGACTTGGCGGAAGGCCGTTTGGTGCACGTGCTGCCGCAATGGGAGCTGCCGGGTGGCGGCATCCACGCCGTGTTCCCGGCCGCCCGCCACCGCCCGCAAAAGGTGCGCGCCTTCGTCGAGGCCTTGCGCGGCCACATCGCCGCGCATTGATTCTTCGTGCGGAATCGTGTTCAAATAGCGCTTTTTGGAAACGATTCCATTGACAATGGGCAAAGCGCATTTCGAGGTACTGGACGGGCTGCGGGGGACGGCGGCGCTGATGGTGGTGCTGTTCCACTTTTCCGAACCGCTGCTGGGCGATCCGCAGGCTAATCCGCTGGGGCACGTGTTCCTGGCCGTGGACTTCTTTTTTTGCCTGTCCGGATTCGTGATCGGCTACGCCTACGATGGGCGGCGCGAGCTGGGCGTCGCGGGTTTCGTGCGCACCCGTCTGCTGCGGCTCCATCCGCTGGTGCTGGCCGGGGCGACGCTCGGCCTGCTCTCCTTCCTGCTCGACCCGTACGGCGGAACCGCGCGCGCGGCGGATGTGGCGCTGGCGTATGCGAGCGTGCTCCTGCTGGTGCCTTACGCGGCGGGCTTGCCGGACCGGTTCGACCTGCTGTTCCAGCTGAATGCGCCGGCCTGGTCGCTGTTCTGGGAATATGTGGCGAGCCTCGCATATGTGCTGGTGCTGTGGCGGCTGCCGCGGCGGGCCTTGCTGGCGCTGGTGCTGTGCGCCGGCGCGGCGCTGGCTGCGCTGGCGTGGCATGCGGGGACGATCGATGGCGGCTGGGGGCTCTCGAACTGGTGGCAGGGCGGGCTGCGCACGGCGTATTCGTTTTGCGCCGGCCTGCTGGCGTGGCGGTGGCGCTTCGTGCTGCGCACGCGCTGCGGTTATCTGTTGCTGTCGCTGGCGCTCGTCGCGGGCCTGCTCGCGGCGCGCACCTGGATGCTGGAGCTGGCGCTGGTGCTCGCCGGCTTTCCGCTGCTGGTGGCGCTGGGCGCGGGCGGCACGGTGTCCGGTCGCACGGGAACGCTGTGCCGCTTCATGGGGCGGATCTCGTACCCGCTCTACATCACGCACAACATGCTGATCTGGCCGTTCGCACACTTCGTGCAGCGCGCGCATCCGGGGCCGTTGCTGACGACGGCTGTGGTGGCGGGCGGCGTGGGCGTGGCGGTGGCCACTGCCTTTGTCGCGTTGCGCTGGTTCGACGAGCCGCTGCGGGCCCGGTTGCGGCAACGCTCTGTCGTCCTCGCGAATGCGGGGACTCATGGGAAGGCGTCGGCGGCAAACGCTGGATTCGGCGGCCGCAGCGCGCACCAGGGGCTCCCGCCTTCGCGGGAGTGACGGGTTGCAGCCGGAGGCCGCAAGCGCAGGCTGGAGTGATGGCGGTACGGTCAACGCACCAGTTTGTCGATCAGCTCCGGCGTGATCACGCCCGAATGCGAAGTGCGGCGGCCGGCGGCGTCGAACCAGTAGCTGCGCGGCTTCTCGCCGCGCCAGCGCGGGTCGATGGCAAAGCGCAGCTGCTCGGGCGCCTGGGGGCCAAAGCTCCAGGCGTCGTGCAGCAGGCCGAGCGTATCGAGCCGGCGCGTGCTTTGCGCGGCCAACTCCCGGTCCGCCAGCGGGTCGGTC
>DASRUW010000460.1:0-25794 GCA_035655255.1 Telluria sp.
GCCCGGCACAAACTGTGGTTTCGCCGCGCCCCACGGCGGATCGTTTCGAATTGCGTGGCCCCCGTCGCCAGCGCCTTCCGGCTATGGCAATATAGTTCGGACACGACGAGTCGAGCGGGAGCAGATCGCATGAAAAATCGCACATCCGGCAGCGCCATCCAGTACCGCCGCATGACGGCCGACGACCTGCCGGCAGCGCACAAGCTGTCGCTGTCGGTCCTGTGGCCGCATCGGCTGGAAGACTGGCAGTTCATCCAGGCCCTGGGCGAAGGCATCGTCGCCGAAGACGAATCGGGCGTGATCGGCACCACGATGTGCTGGCTGCACGGGCAGGACTACGCATCGGCCGGCATGATGATCGTCGCCCCCAGCCACCAGCACGCCGGCATCGGCCGGGAACTGGTGACGCGCATCCTGCGCGAGACGGGCGATCGCACGGTCGTCGTGCACGCCACCGCCAAGGGCATGCCGTTCTGCGAGAGCCTGGGCTTCGTGCACACGGGCTGGGTCCATCAGCATCAGGGCAGCGTGTTCCGCGCGCCGTTCATGCCGCTGGGCGAAGGCGAGCGGATCCGTCCCGTCGGCCCCCGCGACGAACCGGCGCTGGCCGAACTGTCGCGGCGCGCCCTCGGCATGTCGCGCACCACCGCGCTCAAGCACCTGATGGACGTGGCGAGCCTGGTCGGCATCGACCGCTACGGCGAGTTGATCGGCTTCGCGGCCCTGCGCAAGTTCGGGCATGGCCATGTGATCGGCCCGGTGGTCGCGCCCGATGTCGAACGCGCCAAGGCGTTGATCGCGCACTGGGCCGGCTCGCGCGCCGGTTCCTTCGTCCGGGTCGACGTGCCCGGCGCCAGCGGCCTGAGTGCCTGGCTGACCGACATGGGCCTGGTGCAGGTGGAGGCAACCGTGCCGGTAATGGTGCGCGGCGAGCCGCCCCGGCCCGACCCGACCATGACACGCTTCGCGCTGCTCAGCCAGTCACTGGGCTGACAGCTTCAGACATTGCCGGAAGGCGGACCGCCTTGCGCCTGCCCGCCGCCGGCGTTGCAACGAGAGGACGACCATGAATTCCCCGACCGACGGCGCCGCCGTCATGTGCCGCCGCATGCATGAAGGCGACATTCCCGCCGCCCACGCGCTGTCGCAAGCCGTCCACTGGCCGCACCGCCCGCAAGACTGGCAGTTCGTACTGCGCCTGGGCACCGGCTTCGTCGCCGAGCAGGACGGCGCGGTGATCGGAACGGGACTGTGCTGGAAACAGGGCGAACGGCATGCATCGCTCGGCATGATCATCGTCTCGCCCGACCACCAGGGCAAAGGCATCGGCGGCCGGTTGATGCACCTGGTGCTGGAAGAACTTGGCGGGCGCTGCACCCTGCTCAACGCCACCCCGGCCGGCCAGCCTCTTTATGAACGCCTGGGCTTCAAGGCGATCGGCACCCTGTGCCAGCACCAGGGCACGCTGGCGAGCATTCCGCCTGTGGTGCCAGCTGGCGGCGGGCGGGTACGCCTGGCCCAGGCCGGAGACCTCCCGGCCGTCGTCGCCCTGGCCAACCGCGCCACCGGCATGGAGCGCGGCGCGCCGGTGCGTGCGCTGGCGGAGGTAGCGGAGGTGGCGGTGCTGGAACGCGACGGCGCCCTACTCGGCTTCTCGATCATGCGCCGCTTCGGCCGCGGCCACGTGATCGGACCACTGGTCGCGCCGGACCTGGACGGCGCCAAGGCGCTGGTCGCGCATTGGTCGGCTCCCTATGCCGGCAGCTTCGTCCGGATCGACATCAATGGCGCCAGTGGTCTTGGCGCCTGGCTGGAACAGGCCGGGCTGGCCCAGGTCGACACCGGTGTGATCATGGCGCGCAACGGCGTGCCGCCCGAGGACGGCGCCGTCCGGCAGTTCGCCATCATCAACCAGGCCTTGTGTTGACGGCGTGCCGCTCCCGGCCAAGGGGGCGGCATTTCGGATCAGGCCTTCATTGCGCCTGTTTCAGCTGGTCCAGGATGGCGGGATTTTCCAGGGTCGACACGTCTTGGGCGATCGTCTCGCCCTTGGCCAGCACGCGCAGCAGCCGGCGCATGATCTTGCCGGAGCGCGTCTTCGGCAGATTGTCGCCAAAGCGGATCTCTTTCGGCTTCGCGATCGGGCCAATCTCCCTGGCCACCCAGTTGCGCAGCTCGAGCGCGATACGCCGAGCCTCTTCGCCACTCGGGCGGGTCTGCTTCAGCACCACGAAGGCGCAGATCGATTCGCCCGTGGTCTCGTCGGGCTTGCCGACCACGGCGGCTTCCGCAACCAAGGGATTGGCCACCAGCGCCGATTCGATTTCCATCGTTCCCATGCGGTGGCCTGAGACGTTGAGCACGTCGTCGATGCGGCCGGTGATGGTGACGTAGCCGGTGTCCGCGGCGCGCACCGCGCCGTCGCCCGCCAGGTAAAGACGGCCGCCCAGCTCCTGCGGGAAGTAGCTGGTCCGGAAACGCTCCGGGTCGCCCCAGATGGTGCGGATCATCGACGGCCACGGCCGCTTCATGACCAGGATCCCGCCCTGCCCGTCCGGCAGTTCATGACCGGCTTCGTCGACCACGGCCGCCATGATGCCCGGCAGCGGCAGGGTGCACGATCCCGGCGTCAGCGGCGTGGCGCCCGGCAGCGGCGCGATCATGTGACCGCCCGTTTCCGTCTGCCAGAAGGTGTCGACGATGGGGCAGCGGGAACCGCCCACGTGCTGGTGGTACCACATCCAGGCCTCCGGATTGATCGGTTCCCCGACGGAGCCCAGGAGCCGCAGTGACGACAGGTCATGCGCGCGTGGGTGCCCGCCGGGGTCGGCTTCGGATGCCTTGATCAGGGAACGGATCGCCGTCGGCGCCGTGTAGAAGATCGTGGCCCGGTGCCTTTCCACCATCTTCCAGAAGCGGCCAGCGTCCGGATAAGTCGGCACGCCTTCGAACACGATCTGGGTCGCGCCCACCGCCAGTGGGCCGTAGGCGATGTAAGTGTGGCCGGTGATCCAGCCGATATCGGCCGTGCACCAGAACACGTCGTCGCTCTTGATGTCGAAGGTCCACTGCATGGTGAGCATGGCCCACAGCAGATAGCCGGCCGAGGCGTGCTGCACGCCCTTGGGCTTGCCGGTCGAGCCGGAGGTATAGAGGATGAACAGCGGGTGCTCGGCGCCCACCGGTTCCGGCGCACAGGCCGCAGGCTGCCCCGCCAGCAGATCGTGCAGCCAGAGGTCGCGGCCTTCGGCCATGCCGATGGCCGCGCCGGTGCGCCGGTACACCACCACGTGTCGGAGCTGGCCGCAGCCGCCCATGGCGAGCGCGTCATCGACGATGGCCTTCAGGGGCAGATGCTTGCCGCCCCTGACCTGCTCGTCGGCCGTGATGACGGCCACTGCGCCGGCGTCGACGATGCGCTCGTTGAGCGACTTGGCGGAAAACCCGCCGAACACCACCGAATGGGTGGCGCCGATGCGGGCGCAGGCCTGCATGGCGGCGATGCCTTCCACCGACATCGGCATGTAGATCACCACACGGTCGCCCTTTTTGACGCCGAGCGACTTCAGGCCGTTGGCGAAGCGGCATACCAGGCCGTGCAACTCCTGGTAGCTCACCCGTGTCACGGCGCCGTCGTCCGCTTCGAAGATGATGGCCGTCTTGTCCGCGTTGCCGTCGGCGAGATTGCGGTCGAGGCAGTTATAGGAGACGTTCAGCTGGCCGTCTTCGAACCAGGTGTAGAACGGCGCGCACGATTCGTCCAGCGTCTTGCTGAAGGGCCGGTACCAGTGGATGTTCTCACGGGCCAGGCGCGCCCAGAAGCCTTCGTAATCGCGCTCCGCGGCGTCGCACATGGCGCGGTACGCGGCCATGCCGGCGATGCGGGCGTTCTGCGCGAACGCCGGGGGCGGTGGAAAAATGCGGGGTTCCTGCTTGGGAGGGATCATATCGGCCATGCTGCTCCTTCTTCTGAGGGTCGTGAATGGATCCGAGTATGGCATCGGGCCCGAAACACAAAATGCCGAATCCTCTCGCAATACGCAATATCCGTTGATTTGACGGGCGCTTTCCAACAGCTATAGCTGCGGGTGTCTGGCTACCATAAGCAGGCAATCCTGCGTCTCTAACGGATACCCGAACATGTCAAACACCGACCTCACCCAGCTCACTGCACTGGACCGCGACCACCTGATCCATCCGGTGGTGAACTACCGCCAGCACGAACAGCGTGGCGCCACGATTCTCAAATCCGGCCAAGGGGCCTACTTTCGCGATGCCCAGGGCAACGAACTGCTCGACGCGTTCTCGGGTCTGTGGTGCGTCAACGTCGGCTATGGCCAGGAAAGCATCGTCCGCGCGGCCACCGAACAAATGCGCAAGCTGCCGTATGCGACCAGCTACTTCCATTTCGCCTCCGAACCCGCCGTCTTGCTGGCGGCGCGCCTGGTGGAGCTGGCGCCGGCATCGCTGCGCCACGTGTACTTCACGCTGGGCGGCTCCGACGCGGTCGACTCCGCGGTCCGTTTCATCACGCACTACTTCAATTCGACCGGCCGCCCGCGCAAGAAGCAGTTCATCTCGCTGGAACGCGGCTACCATGGTTCGTCGGCGCAGGGCTCCGGGCTGACCGCCATCGCGGCCTTCCATCAGAACTTCGACGTTCCGCTGCCAAACCAGCACAAGATTCCCTCGCCCTACCCTTACCGCAGCGAAGTCGGACCGGATCCGCAGGCCATCATTGCAGCATCGGTGGCTGCCCTGCGCGCGAAGGTCAACGCGCTGGGCGCGGACAACGTGGCCGCCTTCTTCTGCGAACCAGTGCAAGGCTCGGGCGGCGTGATCGTGCCGCCCGAGGGCTGGCTGAAAGCGATGCGCGACGCCTGCCGCGAACTGGACATCCTGTTCGTTGTCGACGAAGTCATCACCGGCTTCGGCCGCACCGGCCCCATGTTCGCGTGCGAGGCCGAAGACGTGCAGCCGGACCTGATGACAGTCGCCAAGGGCCTGACAGCGGGCTATGCGCCGATGGGCGCGGTGCTGATGTCGGAAGCCGTGTATGCCGGCATCGCCGACGGCACGCCGGGTCTGCCGGTCGGTCACGGCCAGACCTACTCCGCGCACCCGGTGAGCGCCGCGGTCGGCCTGGAAGTGTTGCGCCTGTACCAGGAAGGCGGCCTGCTGGCCAATGGTGTGGCGCAAACGCCGCATTTCGAAGCGGGCCTGCGCGACCTGCTCGCCCATCCGCTGGTGGGCGACGCACGCAGCCGCGGCCTGCTCGGCGCGTTGGAACTGGTGGCCGACAAGGCCGGCAAGACGCGCTTCGATCCGGCCCTCAAGCTCAGCGAGCGCATTACGGCGGCCGCCTACCGCAACCGCGTCGTGTTTCGCGCCTTTGGCGACAACATCTTGGGCTTCGCCCCGGCCCTGTGCTATACCGCAAACGATTTCGACCTGCTGTTCGCGCGCCTGAAGCAAACCCTCGACGACGTGCTGAACCAAGCCGACGTGCGCAAGGCTGTCAAATAGTGAACATGCGGTTGGCCGATCTTGCTATTTACTGTGGTTGACATGCCTGCTAGCATGGTACTCACTTACTGCGGGACTTACAGGAGCGGCGACGCACGATGATGCCGGAAGCGCTAAAACTCGATCGTATCGATATCCGTATCCTCAGCCACCTGCAGGCCAACGGCCGGATCACCAACGTCGACCTGGCCGATGCGGTCGGCCTGTCGCCCAGCCCTTGCCTGATCCGGGTCAAGCGCCTGGAGAAGGCGGGCTACATCACGGGCTACGGCGCCCTGGTCCAGCTGGAGAAGCTCGGCACGATGCAGCTGGTATTTACCCAGGTGACGCTGGCTGACCACCGGCGCGAGGACTTCGTGAAGTTCGAAACCGCCATCCGCAAGATCGACGAGGTGGTCGAATGCCATCTCGTCAGCGGCGGTTTCGACTACCTGCTCAAATTCGTCACGCGCAGCGTGGTGCATTACCAGACCATCATGGAAGAGGTGCTGGAGCGCAGCGTCAGCATCGAAAAGTACTTCAGCTACATCGTCATCAAGTCGCCCTTCATCAAGACGCACTATCCCATCGAAAAGCTGTTCTCGTCCCACGAGTAAGCCCGGGGCCTCCGTCCTGGAGCCCTCCTTCCTGCCCCGCCGCATAAACTGCCGAACCCGCGCAAAAAAACATTGTTTGTGCCGATTGGCCAGCGCTCTACAGACACTCCCGTTCGACGACCGGGGCTAAGATCAAGCCATCGTCAGGGCCGTCGTCGCCCTGCACCCATCACTCTATTCCAAGGACGCATTCATGACGAAACAGTCATACAACATCGCTATCATCGCCGGTGACGGCATCGGCAAGGAAGTCATGCCCGAAGGCCTGCGCGTACTCGGCGCCGCCGCGCGGCGCTTTGGCATCGACCTCCGGTTCACGCACATCGAGTGGTCCAGCTGCGACTACTACGCGGCCCACGGCCAAATGATGCCGGATGACTGGAAAGCCCAGCTGGAAGGCATGGACGCCATCTACTTTGGCGCCGTCGGCTGGCCGGAGACGGTGCCCGACCACGTCTCGTTGTGGGGTTCGATCCTCAAGTTCCGCCGCGAATTCGACCAGTACATCAACCTGCGGCCGGCCCGCCTGTTCGACGGCGTGCCCTGCCCGCTCGCGAACCGCAAGCCCGGCGACATCGACTTCATGATCGTGCGCGAGAACACCGAAGGCGAATACAGCTCGGTGGGCGGCATCATGTACGAGGGCACAGACCGCGAGATCGTGCTGCAGGAATCGGTCTTCTCCCGCCACGGCACCGACCGTGTGCTGAAGTTCGCGTTCGACCTGGCGCGCCAGCGCGAGCGCAAGCACCTGACGGTGGCCACCAAGAGCAACGGCATCGCAGTCAGCATGCCTTGGTGGGACGGACGCGCGGCGGCCATGGCCACGGACTATCCGGACGTGCGCTGGGACAAACAGCACATCGACATCCTGTCGGCCCGCTTCGTGCTGCAGCCGCAGCGCTTCGACGTGGTGGTGGCGTCCAACCTGTTCGGCGACATCCTGTCGGACCTGGGCCCCGCCTGCACCGGCACCCTGGGCCTGGCGCCATCGGCCAACCTGAACCCGGAACGCAGCTTCCCGTCCCTGTTCGAGCCGGTGCACGGCTCGGCGCCCGACATCTACGGCAAGAATATCGCCAACCCGATCGGCATGATCTGGTCCGGCGCCCTGATGCTGGACTTCCTCGACCGCAGCGGCACCTTGGGCCGCCAGGCCCACGACGCCATCCTGGCCGCCATCGAAGAGGTGCTGGCCAACGGCCCGCGCACGCCGGACCTGGGCGGCACCGCCTCGACCACGGATCTCGGCACCGCCATCGCCGCGGCGGTGGAACGCGGCGCCTCCACCACCCACAACCAGTACTGACCAGGGGATTTTCGACCATGGCTTTGACACCGACCCGTACTGACCTGCTCAAGCAGCAGAACTTCATCAATGGCGCCTGGTGCGACAGCGGCGACGGGCGCCGCTACGACGTCACCGATCCCGCCACCGGCGCCGTGGTGGCCAGCGTCCCGGACAGCTGCGCCGAGGACGCGCGCCGCGCGGCCGCCGCGGCGCACAAGGCATTCGAAGGCTGGCGTACTCTGCCCGCGCGCGACCGCGCACGCATCCTCAAGCGCTGGCATGCGCTCATCGTCCAACATACGGAAGACCTGGCCAGGATCATTTCGCGCGAACAGGGCAAGCCGCTGGCGGAAGGCCGCGGCGAAGTCGCGTACGGCGCGTCCTACGTGGAGTGGTTCGCCGAGGAAGCCGTGCGCACGTATGGCGACATGATTCCCGAGCAGGTCCGCGGCCGCAAACTGATGGTCGTGAAGGAGCCGGTCGGCGTGGTTGCGGCCATCACGCCCTGGAACTTCCCGCTGGCGATGATCGCCCGGAAGATCGCGCCGGCCCTAGCGGCCGGCTGCACCGTGGTCGCCAAGCCGGCCGAGGATACGCCGCTGACCGCGCTCGCGCTGGTGAGGCTGGCGGAGGAAGCCGGCGTGCCGCCCGGTGTGCTGAATATCGTCACCTCCTCGCGCGAGGCGGTGCAAAACGTGGTCGGCGCGTGGCTGACCGATTCGCGCGTGCGCAAGATCACCTTCACCGGTTCGACCGCGGTCGGCAAGTACCTGGCGCGCGAATCGGCCGACACCCTGAAGCGGCTGTCGCTGGAACTTGGCGGCAACGCGCCCTTCATCGTGTTCGACGACGCCGACCTCGATGCGGCCGTCAACGGCCTGATGGCGGCCAAGTTCCGCAATGGCGGCCAGACCTGCGTGTCGCCCAACCGGATCTACGTGCAGGATGCGGTCTACTACCAGTTCGCGGAAAAACTGGTGGCGCGCGTGGCGGCACTGAAGGTCGGCCCGGCCACCCACGAGGATTCGCAGATCGGCCCGATGATCAACGCGCGTGCCGTGGACAAGATCGAAAGCCACGTGCAGGACGCAATCGCGCGCGGCGCCCATCCCCTGACCGGCGGCCACCGCGTGCGCAACGAGATCGCGGACGGCCCGAACTACTACGCGCCCACGGTGCTGGGAGGCGCCACGCCCGAGATGGAGCTGGCGCATGAAGAGACGTTCGGTCCAGTGGCGCCGCTGTTCCGTTTCTCGGACGAGGAGGACGTGCTGCGCCAGGCCAACGACACGCCCTTCGGCCTGGCCACCTATTTCTACACCCGCGACATCGCGCGCGCCTGGCGCGTGGCAGAACGGCTGCAATCGGGCCTGGTCGGCATCAACGAAGGCGTGCTGGCGTCGGAAGCGGCGCCCTTCGGCGGCGTGAAGGAATCCGGCTACGGCCGCGAAGGCTCGCGCCACGGGCTGGACGACTACATGCAGACCAAATACCTGTGCCAGGGTGGCGCGGCATAAGGGACGACGAATATGATCGCACAGGCTCCCGAGACCTACCCCATCGAAATCGCATTTCCGGACATCCGGCCCTACGCGGATGGGAACACGGGAATTCCCTATGTGACCACCTTCGACAGCGGCCTGCCCGGACCGCATGTGATGGTCAACGCGCTCACGCACGGCAACGAGGTGTGTGGCGCCATCGCGGTGAAGGACTTGCTGGACCTGGGCATCCGGCCGCGCCGCGGCAGGGTGACCCTGGCCTTCGCCAACGTCGATGCCTACCTGCGCTTCGATCCGACCAGGCCGGACGCGTCGCGTTTCGTGGACCAGGACTTCAACCGCGTCTGGACGGATGCGATCCTGGACGACCTGGCGCGCGACTCGTCCGAGCTGCGCCGCGCTCGGCAGCTGCGTCCCGTGGTCGACACCGTCGACTTCCTGCTGGATCTGCATTCCATGCATGAACGCAGCGAACCGCTGACGGTTTCCGGTCCGCTGGACAAAGGTATCGCCATGGGACGGCAGCTGCAGACTCCACGCTGCATCATCAGCGACGCGGGCCATCCGGAAGGACGGCGCATGCGCGACTACGGCGGCTTTGGCGATCCTCGGAGCCCGAAGAACGCCTTGCTGATCGAATGCGGCCAGCACTGGGAGGCATCGGCCGTGGCGGTCGCCCGCGACACGACGGCGCGCTTCCTGGCCATGCTGGGCACGATCGAACTGGGCGATGTTCCGGCGGACTGGCTCCGCCAGGTTCCGCCCGCCACGCACGTCGTACGCGTGACGGACGCGGTGGTGGCCAGCAGCATGGATTTCCGCTTCGCGGACAACTACACAGGGCTGGAGGTCTTTCCCAAGGCCGGCACTGTCTTTGCCTGGCGCGACGGGGAAGCGGTGACGACGCCGTATCCGAATTGCGTGCTGGTGATGCCGTCGCTGCGCCAGCTCCGGCCGGGCGTGACGGTCGTCCGGCTGGGACAGTTGGTGGCGGAATGATCCGATCGTGGCCGGAACTCCCGGCCACGTTTCATCCCATCGCCGGCGGCTGCTGCATGACCAGGATGGCGGCCGCCAGCAGCGCAGCGGCAAGGAAGCACGATTCGAGCTGCAGGATGCGGCGCGCGTGCGATAGCGCCGGCAGCTGCCCCCGCTCCGCGCGCGGAAACACCACGAACTTGTTCACCCCGCCCAAGCCGGCCGCCAGGCCAACCAGGACCAGCTTCGCCAGCAGCACGTTGGCATAGGCATTCCCCACGGCCTGCTGCAGCGAGCCGATCCCGCGCCAGGCATTGTAGGCTCCCGTGGCAACGATGCCGGCCAAGGCCAGCGTCGCCCCGTCCGACAGGCGGCGCATGTAGAGCGCCGGCACGGTCGAAGCGTCAGGCAGGACCAGCCAGGCGGCGACCGCGACGGCGCCGAACCAGAACGCCACCAGCGCCAGGTGCGCCCACTCCACCACGAAGCTCACGCTGGCGATGCCTCCCTCCGCCGCGTGGCTATTGGCTGCCCGGCAGCCACACAGGATCACGATCAGCCCCAGGCGCGCCAAGGCCGGCCAGCGCGGCACAAGCAGCAGACCGGCGCTCGCCAGCCCGATCAGACACGCGTGGCCGAAGGTAGTCGCCGTCAACATGGTCCAGAAGACCGGACCCGCTGCCGTCGGCGCGACGCCTCCCATCGCGGCGGCCGCCGCCCAGAGTGCGCCCACTTGCGCAAGCAGACAGGCGAGAGCCGCCGGCAGCCAGACGCGCGCGAAGCGGCTCGCCATGGCGCGCTCCGTCGCGCCCGCGCCGGTCTCGAGCCAAAGCTGAGCGCAGGCCAGTCCAATCAACACACCCAGGGCCAAGTTCAATACCCAGGTGCTGCCCGCCTGGAGCGCCTGCGCCGCGTCCATCTCACTTCACCGTGAACTGGAAACTGCCTTTGCGGCGGTGCCCATCGGGGCCCACCGCCACCCAGTTCACCTGATAGGTTCCACTTGCCAGGGCCGGCAAGGCAAACGTCAGCTGGGCCGGGTTACCCTCGCCCGCGACCGCCTTTCCGCCGACCGGTTTGCCGGCCGCGTCCAGCACGTCGATCGAACTGAACGCCGGTTCCACCTTCTCGTTGAAGGTCAGTACGACGTGCTGCGGCGCGTGCTCCAGTTGCGATCCCGCCGCGGGTGTCGATTGCTTGAGGGCCGCATGGGCGAGCACGGCGGGAGCAGCGATCACCAGCGCTGCGGCAACGATATAGCTGACAATACGGGTCATGACGGTACTCCTCGATCAGTGTGGTCCGGCTAGTTAACCAGCCGCACCGCGGTCAGGTCAAGGGCCCGCGCGAATTCGAAAGAATATGGAGTTACGCTCCGCGCTTTCGGCACTTCCTGCCGCCGCGGCCATGCGGCACGGGACGTTATTGCACCCGCGCCTGGCGGCTTGCGGAAGGCCGGGAACGGGGCAGCGCAGAAAATGCCAACGCCGCCCCAAATTTGCGATTTTCCTTCCTTTGTGCCGGCTATAACGGCTGCCTTCTCCACAGCGCGGCCGCTAACATGGACCATCCGACAACGCATTGGAAATCGCATGAACCAGCACGACTACCCCATCGAACTGCCGTTCCCGGACCTGCACGAATACGCCGAGGGGAATACCGGCATCCCCTACGTCCACAGCTTCGACAGCGGCGTGCCCGGCGCGCACACGATGATCAACGCCCTCACGCACGGCAACGAGGTGTGCGGCGCGATCGTCGTCAAGGAGATGCTCGACCGAGGCTGGCGCCCGCGCCGCGGCCGTATCACCTTCGCGTTCGCGAACGTGGAAGCGTACCAGCGCTTCGATCCCGCCCGTCCGGATGCCTCGCGCTTCGTCGACCAGGACTTCAACCGGGTGTGGGATCCGCGCCTGCTGGACGACCTGTCGCGCGACTCCAGCGAGTTGCGCCGCGCCCGGGCCATGCGGCCGCTGATCGACACGGTCGACTTCCTGCTCGACCTGCATTCCATGCACGAGCGCAGCGCGCCGCTGAATGTGTGCGGGCCGCTGCACAAGGGGATTGCACTGGCCCAGCGCTTCGGCGCGCCCGCCAACATCGTCAGCGACAGCGGACATGCCGAAGGCCGGCGCCTGCGCGACTACGGTGAATTCGGCCAGCCCGAGAGCGGCCGCAACGCGCTGCTGATCGAATGCGGCCAGCATTGGGAGGCGGGCGCGCTCGAGGTGGCGCGCAACTGCTGCGCGCGCTGGCTGCTCCTGTGCGGGAACATCGACCTCATCGACCTGCCGACGCGCTGGCTCCGCCCCCAGCCGGAGGCACGGCGCGTGGTGCGCGTGACCGACGCGGTGGTCGCCGACAGCATGGACTTCCGCTTCGCCGCGCCTTACACCGGGCTCGAAAAGATTCCCGAGGCGGGGACCGTGATCGGCTGGAACGCAGGCCGTGAGGTGCGCACGCCGTACCCGAATTGCGTGCTGGTGATGCCCTCCCTGCGCCAGCTGCGGCCAGGAACGACGGTGGTGCGCCTCGGCCAGTTGCTGGACTAGCCGCTAACGCAGGAACTGCAGGCCGACGTAGGTCACCAGGTCGCGCCGGCCCGCCTGGGCACCGCCGGTGTCGCGTCCCAGGCTGACGTTGAGGATCACGCCTTCGCGCAGGGTCAGCTTGCCGCCGAACTGCAAGGTGGTCTGGCCGCCGTCGCGCGGCACCCGCGCATGTTCCAGTTCGACGCGGCACTCGAGGCGCGCCAGGCACTGGTGCAGGATCTTGACGCCGGCCTGCCATTCGGTCGGCGCCTTCTCCGACACGGAAGCGCCGCCTTCGACATAAAAGCCCGTGGCGCCACGGCGCCAGCCGGCGATGAGGGGAAGCGCAAGCTTGTATCCCGGCTCTTCGAGTCGGCGTGCCGCCGTGCTGGCGCGCGCGTTCCAGGACAGTTGCGGGAACACGGCGAGCGCCGGCGCGTGCTCCGTCTCGTCCACCAGGCGCCATTTGACGCCGGCCACGATGTCGCCCGGCCCGGCGGCCTTGGCGCCATCCGCATCGCGCACGCGGACATAGGGCAGTCCGAGCAGCCATTGGGTGCGGTCGCCGGCGCCGTAGTTCAGTTCCGCTTCCGGCGCTCCGTAGCGCCAGGCGCCCTGCTGCCGCGTTGCGCTCCAACCGAGGTTGTTCTCCCAATGACCCGCGCCCGGCGTGTCCGTGTCCTCGGTGGCGCCGGCCGGAGCGGCCAGCGAGGCACACAGGAGAAACGGAACGATGCGAAATGCGGCCCGGAAGGCCCGGTTGGAAACGGCGGTATGCTCCATGACTTACATTGTCCACTGTGGTCTTTACGCTGTCCATTGTAAGAATTGTCAGCATCATTTTTTGCCATCTCGTGCGTGTCCGGCGGCGCGCTTGCGTCGAAGTTCGCGCGCCATCGGCATTTTGTGCCACGGCGCAGAAGATGCCAGGCGGGGCGGGCAAAACGGCCGTTTCTTCGCCACCGGCGCCATCAAATGCCACAAACGCGGTAGCCGCCTGTGATGTAATGTCCCTATCCATTCACCGGACGGTCGAACGCATGAACCACCCAATGATGCCCGGCGCCGCGCCGAGACTCCATCCATGAGCGCCACCCTGCACCGCTGGATCGGCCTGAGCGCGGGCGCCCTGCTGCTCGTAATGGCGCTGAGCGGCGCGGCCATGGTCTTCCGCCCCCAGCTCGAACCCTCCATCAGCGCCGCGCTGTGGAGCGGCCCCGCATGCCAGGCTGCGCGGCCGCTGTCGGCGCTGGTCGCGGCGGCCCGCGCCGCCAATCCGCGCGCCGGGGAACTGAGTGCCATCCGCATGCTGCGCGAGCCGGGAACCAGCGTGCGCGTCAAGTTCGGCGATGGCCGCTGGGTGTACGTCGATGCGTGCAGCGGCCGCGTGCTGGGCATCCAGCACGGCTACGGGGGACCGTTCGGCACGCTCGAATGGATCCATACCTTCGGCGCCGGCTCCGCGGGCGCCGTGATCGCCGGCACTGTCGCCTGCGCCGTACTGCTGCTGGCGGTGGCCGGCTTGCTGGCCTGGCGCCCGGCGCCGCGCCGCCGCGCCGGACTGGCCTCGGGAGCGCGCCGCCTGGCCCTGCATCGCCAGCTCGGACCGTGGGTGGCCCCGCTGCTCATGCTGTCGGCCCTGACCGGGCTGCCGCAGGCCCTGCCCTCCGCTCCCTTGCCCCCTGTGATTCCAGTCGATGGCCATGCCCTCGACCAGGCCTGGTCCAGACTCGCGGTCGCGCCGTGGCAGCGGCTGCAATGGCGCATGCCGCGCCATGCCGGCGGCCCGATCGAGATCGATGTCTCCGCGAACGATGCGCCGCATCCCTATGCCACCGGTTTGCTGAAGCTGGATTCGGCCACTGGCGAACGGATTGCCTACACGTCGTTTGCCGACACCGGCCTTGGACATCGCGCGTACAGCTGGGCCCTCGCCCTGCACTATGGGGAGGCCGGTGGCATCGTGCTGCAAGCGCTGCTGTTCCTGGCCACGCTCTCGGTGCCGGTGCTGGCCTGGTCTGGCCTGAGCAGCTTCCTGGCGCGCCGCCGCGGCACCCGAACGCTGCGCCTGCGCCGCACCTACCCGGTCGCCGACGGCATTCTGGCGTTCGAATTCGCCCATCCGCTCGGTCTGCGCCTGCCGGCATGGACCGCCGGCGCCCACGTGGACGTGTATGTCGCGCCGGGCCTGGTGCGCCAATACTCCCTGTGCGGAGATCAGCGCGACCGGCGCAAGTACACCATTGCCGTGCTGCGCTGCCGCCCCTCGCGCGGCGGATCGCAGGCGATGCACGAGACGCTGCGCGCGGGCGACCTGGTCCGGATCGGCAGCCCGCGCAACCAGTTCGCGCTGGCGCCGCATGCCCGTCACAGCGTGCTGGTCGCGGGCGGTATCGGCATCACTCCGATCCTGGCCATGGCCGAATCCTTGGCCGCGCGGGGCGAGCGTTTCGAGCTGCATTACGCCTGCCGCAGCCGCGCGCAGGCGGCTTTCCGCGAGCGCCTGGCGCGCCTGGGGACGGTCCACCTGTATTTCAACGACGAGGGCAGCGCCCTGGAGCTCTCCGCCTTGCTGGCGGCGCCCGCGGATGGCACGCATTTGTACGTCTGCGGGCCGGTAGGGATGACGGAAGCGGTCCTGTCCGAAGCCGGGCGCGCCGGCTGGCCGGCCAAGTGCCTGCACACGGAGCGTTTCAGCCCTGCCGACGACGTGGCGCGCGGCCGCGCCTTCACGCTGCGCCTGGCCAGCAGCGGCCGCGTGATCGAGGTCCCTGCGGACCGCAGCGCACTGGCCGCCCTGGCCGATGCCGGCATCGCCTTGCCCTTCTCCTGCGGCCAAGGCCTGTGCGGCAGCTGCGTCACCGGGGTGCTGGAAGGCGAACCGGACCACCGCGACCACTGCCTCACCCCGGAAGCGCGTGCCGCCAACGATTGCTTCACGCCCTGCTGCTCGCGCGCGCGCAGCACGGAGCTGGTGATCGATCTCTGACCAGCCAGCATCCGGCCGGCACGCGGAGCCGGAATAAAAGAAGGCTATGCTCCCGAAAAGTGTGGAAACGAGCCGACTGCCGATCTAAGCAGTGCCTCTGCGGAGCGGACTCGCCTGGCGTCGACTATCCAGCGCCAACCCAGGTAGTTTGGCAGATAGCGGGTGGCGACTCCGTGGTCTTACGGCTTGGTTCGCCTCCTCGCCCTCTCTAGCGTCCAAATGGAAAGTTCAACACTTTTCGGGAACAGCGCCAAAAAGAAGGGCGGCACGTGGCCGCCCAAAAGGGACAATGTCCAGGAAACAGATGAAAAAAAAGGGCGGCGCGAAGCCGCCCCAAACACGGAAACCTACTTGAGATCGAACGCCGCGCTGACCGTGGTCTTCTTGTCCGCCAGGGTCAGCACCGTGAGCACGCGGGTGCCGGCGGCGAGACCGGCTGCCTTGCCTTCGAACTTGTTGCCGCCGGCGGGTTTCAACGGGAACTCGGATTTCGCGCCGTCCTTGACGAGGGCGATCTTCCCCGTCATGTCGGCGGTCGGCATGTCGTCGCCGTCGTCCTGCACGTAGACCTCGACCGCGTTGCCATGGATGACCAGCTCGACCCAGGTCTCGCCGTCGGTCCGGATCATGCCGCCATGGCTCGGCGTGGCCACGCCATGGGCCGGAGCGAGCTGACTGGCCGCGGCCAGCATCAACGCGATGACGGTTTTCCTCATGGCGGGCCTCACTCCGGCAGGTGGCCGAGCACGAACGACAAGGACGCCAGATGCTCCACGCTGTTGTACTTCGTGGGCTGGTCCGACGGCACGGCGTAGATCGCCACGATTACGTTCAGGCCCTGGTTACGCACCTTGAGCGTCACGTAACCATCCTTGTCGCTCAGGACCGGCGTGCCGTCCGGGTCGTTGACCCAATCGTGCATCACCTTGGCGCCGGCCACCGGCTTGCCCTGGTAGAGGACGCGCAGCTTGATCGGTTCGCCCATCATCTTGGGCAGATCGGCGCCGACCGGCGTCACCTGCAGCACCTGGCCGGGCAGCGCCCCGAGCGGTGCGCTGAGGGGCGCGCGCAGATGCACCGCATACTTGAAGGTGTGCTCGCTGGTGACGGCGTTCGGCACCTCGTCCTTGCCTTTCTTGTACCACTTGCCGTCCGGCGCCTTGCTCCAGGTGCCGTTGTCCAGCACGGCCGCGACGACGGCCGGCTGGTTGACCAGATCGACCAGCACCAGGCGGCCATCGGCCTTCAGGCTGGTCGCGACGGGCTTGCCGGCCGCATCGTAGCCATCCATGCGGGTCACCAGCGGCAGGCGCTTGACCGCGTCCAGGTCGTCGGCGCCGACGCCATACAGGAAGGCGAGCTGGGTCGAGCGCTCGGCGAACCAGATGCCGTGCGCCTGGGCCAGGCCGCCGGCGCAGCTGGCCGCCACGGCCAGGCTAAGTACGATGCGTTTCAACTGCTTCATGTACGTCTCCTTAGAATTGGTAGTTGAGGTCCAGCGTGATCGTGCGCGGTTGGCCGGGGGCGACCCAGACCTGGCTATAGGACGCGGCGTAGTAGCGTTTATTGAGCAGGTTTTCGATGTTCAACGACAGGCGCAGCTTCTTGGTCGGCGACCAGGACGAAATCAGCTTCGCGGTGGTGTAGCCGGGCAGCTTGAAGTCCGTGCTGGCCGCCACGTCGCCATAACGCTCGCCGACGTAGATCAAACCGCCACCCAGGCTGGCCTGGCCACCGCCGATGGTGAAGCCCTGGGTCAGCACGACGCTGGCGCTGTGCAGGGGCACGTTGGGGAAGCGGCTGCCGGTGACGATGGTCTGGTCGCCCTTTGTGACCTTGGCGTCCGTGTAGGCGTAGGCCGCGCCGATGCGCAGCTTGGGCGCGATCTCGCCCGAGATATCCAGTTCCACGCCCTTGCTGGCCACTTCGCCGGCGGGGATCAGGAAGAACGGATTGACCGGATTCGGCGCCAGCACGTTCTTCTTGGTGATGCGGTAGAGAGCCAGCGTCGCGGAAAGACGCTGATCGGCCGTCTCCAGCTTGGCGCCCACTTCGTAGGAACGGCTGTCCTCGGCCGGGAAACCCTTGTTGTCGATGCTGACGCCGCTGTTAGGACGGAAGCCTTTGGCCGCCGTGGTGTACAGGGACAGCGTCGGCAGGGGCTGGTAGACCAGGCCGGCGCGGGGGCTGCTGGCGCTCGTCGACTGCTCGGTGGAAGCGCCGTTGTTGATGTTGGTGACGACTTGGTCGTATTTGTCGACGCGGGTCCCGAGCTGCGCTTTCCATTGCTTGCTCAGGTCGATCTGGTCCTGGGCGTAGTAAGCGTGCGCACGCTGCTTCTCCCACGTGTTCACCAGCGGCAGCAGCGGATCGATCGGGCCGCCGTACACCGGGTCGTAGATGTCGATGGCATTGGGCTTGGCGGCGGTCGAATTCCGGCGCGTCATGTTGCGGCGGTCCTCGAAGCGGTAGGCGTCCGCGCCGAACAGCAGGTTGTGGGTCATGCCGCCCACGGCCACTTTGCCAACGATTTCGATGCGGGCGGAGCGGTCGGTGGCCGAAAAATCGCGGTGGCGACGCTGGCGCCACAGCGTATGGCCGTCGGCCTGCAGGCTGCTCGCTTCGGTCGAATAGCCGTTCAATTCACTGTCACGGTAGGACATACCCGTCTGCAGCTTCCATTGATCGTTGAATTCATGCTCGACGAAGACCTGCTGGCCCACCGATTTGATGGAGATCGGGCCGTCGCTCGGCTCGCCCAGGAAGCGCGAGTTCGGGATCAGTCCGAGCACACCCTTCACCGCGACCACGCCACGGTCGAACGGCACCTTCTGCTCGGTGACTTCGGCCTCGTACGAGACCTTGGTGCGGTCGCCAATCAGCCAGATGAAGGACGGCGAGACGAAGCTGCGCTTGGTCTTGATGGTGTCGCGGAAGCTGTTGCCCTGCTCGTGGGCGGCGTTCAGGCGATAGGCGATATCGTCGGTGATGGGGCCGGTCAGGTCCACGGCGCTGCGGTAGTTCTGGTAGCTGGCCACGGACATATCCAGCGAATAGGCCGGGTCGAAGCGCGGTTTCTTGGTCGTGATATTGACCGTGCCGCCAGGTTCGCCGCGTCCGTACAGAGCGGAGGCCGGACCTTTCAGGACTTCCACGCTGGCCGTGCTGGCCGAATCGCGCAGGCCATTGTAGCCGCGGCTGGAGCTGAAGCCGTTGACCAGGTAGTCGGAGCCGAAACTCGGATCGCCCGTGAAGCCGCGCATCGAATAGCTGTCCCACAGGCCGCCCAGGTTGCTCTGGCGCGTGACGCCGCTCGAGAGATCAAGCGCGCCGGCCAGGCTGGTCACGCCCACGTCCTTGAGCAGGTCGGCGGTCAGGACGCGCACGCTTTGCGGCAGGTCCTTGAGCAGCGTGTCGGTCTTGGTGGCGCCGGTGGCCGACAGCGCGCGGTAGTGCTGGCGCGCGGCCCGGACGACGACCACGTCCTTCTTCTCCTCGGCCGGAGCGGGCGTGGCCGCGGCGGGTGCGGCGGCTGGCGCGGCCGCTGCGGCGTCGGTGGTGGCCTGGTCCGGCGTTTCGGCGGCCAGCGTGACCAGCGGGTAGGTGGCCGCTAGGAACAGGGCCAAGGTGCGGTGGTGGGTCGGGTGCATGACGATCTCCTGGTTCTGATGGTTGTATTAATGCCTCTGCTAAGACCATTACATCACGCCGGGCTCGCACTAAATTTTGTAATGCGCCTGCTGCAGCATAGGATGTGTCGTTTTGCCGGGTCCAGTCAGCATGGCGTGCGGCGCACTTTCAGCGGGCCGCCGACGGAACGGCGGGCCTGAGGATGGTAAGGTCGAAGGGGCAGCAGGAAATGCCGCAGGGAGCGGCAGGCATGGCGCAAGCTTGTGAAGTTCGGCGCGCAATCCGAACTTCATGCCAGCAAACGATGTACTACAGGGCGGGCGGGTCGGTCGGGAGGATCAGGGTCTCCTTGATCTCCTCCATGACCACGAAACTGCGCGACTGGGCGGCCCCCGGCAGGGCCAGCAGCATGTCGCCGAGGAGCTCGCGGTACTCCGCCATCTCGTGGATGCGCGCCTTGATCAAATAGTCGAAGTCCCCCGACACCAGGTGGCACTCCTGCACCTGGGGGATGCGCAGCACCTCGCGCCGGAACTGTTCGAAGGCGGCGGCCGACTTCTGGTTCAGCGTGATCTCGACGAAGACCAGCAGGCGCGCGCCCAGCGCCGCCGGCGACACCTGGGCGTGGTAGCCGGTGATGACGCCGTCGCGCTCCATGCGCTTGACGCGCTCGATGCAGGGCGTGACGGACAGGCCGATGCGCTCGCCCAGCTCCTTCATCGACATGCGCCCGTCCTCCTGCAGCAGGCGCAGGATCTGGCGGTCGAGCTTATCCAGCGCGCGTGTGGTTTCCCGGTAGGTTCTCACTATTTTCCACCAAATTTTATCGATTCTTTGAGATAAACAACTGCCAATAAGTCGATATCATAGTGCACTTTACTACACATTGAGAGCATTCCATGCGAATTCTCGTCCTTGGCAGCGGTGTCGTCGGCGTCACCAGCGCGTATTACCTGGCCCTGGCCGGCCATGAAGTCACGGTCGTCGACCGCCAGAGCGGCCCCGCCCTCGAAACCAGCCACGCCAACGCCGGCCAGATCTCCCCCGGCTACGCCTCGCCCTGGGCCGCGCCCGGCATTCCCCTCAAGGCCGTCAAGTGGCTGTTCCAGCGCCACGCGCCGCTGGCGATCCGCCCCGACGGCAGCGCCGCCCAGCTGCGCTGGATGTGGCAGATGCTGCGCAACTGCACGCCGGAGGCCTATGCGGTCAACAAGGAACGGATGGTGCGGCTCGCGGAATACAGCCGCGATTGCCTGCAGGCGCTGCGCGCGTCCACCGGCATCGCCTACGAAGGCCGCCAGCTCGGCACCATGCAGCTGTTCCGCACCCAGCAGCAGTTCGACGACGCCGCCAAGGACATCGCGGTGCTGCGCGAGACCGGCGTGCCGTTCGAGCTGCTCACCAGCGACCAGCTGGCGCAGGCCGAACCGGCCCTGGCCAAGGTGCGCCACAAGCTGGTGGGCAGCCTGCGCCTGCCAAACGACGAGACCGGGGACTGCGCCCTGTTCACCAACCGCCTGGCCGCGCTGGCGGAAGGACTCGGCGTGCGCTTCCGCTACGGCCAGTCCGTGGACGGCCTGAGCATCGCCGGCGGCGAGGTGCGCGGCGTGCACTGCGGCGGGCAGTTGCTGGCGGCGGACGCGGTGGTGGTGGCCGCCGGCTCCTATTCCACGGCCCTGCTGCGCGAACACGTGCGCATTCCCGTGTATCCGCTCAAGGGCTATTCGATCACGGTGCCGATCCGCGACGCGCAGGCGGCGCCGGTATCCACCATCCTCGACGAGTCCTACAAGATCGCCGTGACCCGCTTCGACGATCGCATCCGTGTCGGCGGCATGGCCGAAATCGCGGGCTTCGACCTGCGCCTGAACGCGCGCCGGCGCGCGACGCTCGAGATGGTGGTCAACGACCTGTTCCCCGGCGCGGGCGACACGGCGCAAGCCAGCTTCTGGACCGGCCTGCGCCCGATGACGCCCGACGGCACTCCCATCGTAGGTCCGACGCCGGTGCGCAAGCTGTTCGTCAATTCCGGCCACGGCACGCTGGGTTGGACCATGTCCTGCGGCTCTGCGCAGCTGCTGGCCGATCTGATCTCGGGCCGCCGGCCGGCGATCCGCTGGCAGGACCTGGGCGTGTCCCGCTACGGCGCCAGCCGCGACGCCGCCCTGCCGGATTTCGCCCATGCGTGACGGCGCCCATCCCGCCCCGGCCAGCCTGCTGCGCGCGGGCGCCGTGCTCACGGTCGATCTGGACGCGCTGTGCGCCAACTACCGCCTGCTGCGCGCGCGGGTCGCCCCGGCCGCCTGCGCCGCGGTGGTCAAGGCCGACGCCTATGGCCTGGGCGCCGGCCCGGTCGCGGGCGCCCTGTTCGACGCCGGCTGCCGCGACTTCTTCGTGGCCCACCTGGACGAAGGGATCCGGTTGCGCCCCGATCTGCCCGAGGCCGCGCGGATCTTCGTGCTGCACGGCGCCATGCCGGGGACGGAAGACGAATTTCTCGAACATGGCCTCGTCCCGGTGTTGAACAGCCTGCACCAGGTCCAGGCCTGGCGCGCGCTGGCCGGGGGCGCAGGCCGCCCCCTGGCGGCGGCGCTGCAGATCGACACCGGCATGCACCGCATGGGCCTGTCGCTGGACGAACTCGAGACGCTGGTGGCGGACGACGCGCCGCTGCGCGGCATCGACCTGCAGCTCGTCATGAGCCACCTGGCCTGCGCCGACGAACCCGGCCACCCGCACAACGCGCACCAGCTGGAACGCTTTCGCAGCCTGAGCGCGCGCCTGCCCGCCGGTCCGGCCAGCCTGGCCAATTCGTCGGGGAGCTTTCTCGATCCCGGCTTCCGCTTCGACCTGGCGCGCGCCGGCGCGGCCCTGTACGGCATCGCGCCGACCGCCGGCGCGCCCAATCCGCTGCACCAGGTGGTCCGCCTGCAAGCGCGCGTGGTGCAGGTCCGCCGCATCGAGGCAGGCGCCCAGGTGGGTTACGGCTGCCGCTACACGGCGCCGGCCCCGCGCTTCGTCGCCACGGCCGCGATGGGCTATGCGGATGGCTGGCCGCGCCAGTTGAGCGGACGCACCGTGGGCGTCTTCCAGGGCACCGCCCTGCCCCAGATCGGCACCGTGTCGATGGATTCGATCACGCTCGACGTCAGCGCGCTGCCGCCCGGCCGCCTGCAGCCGGGCGATCTGGTCGACCTGATCGGTCCCGGCCAGACGGTGGACGACATCGCCGCGCTTGCAGGCACCATCGGCTACGAGATCCTGACCGGCCTTGGTCCGCGGCTGGCGCGCCGCTACCTGCGCTCGGACTGAGCGCACGCGCTGCGGGGCTCAGACCCAGCCCGCGTCCACGATGAAGTCCTGCGCCGTGCACATGGCGCTGTCGTCGGCGGCGAGGAACAGCACCATCGATGCGACATCGTTCGGCATCAGTTTGCCGGGCAGGCACTGGTTGCGCGCGATCTCGTCCTCGGCCGCCGCGTCCACCCACAATGCGAGCTGGCGCTCCGTCATCACCCAGCCCGGGCTGACGGTGTTGACGCGGATGCCGTAAGGTCCCAGGTCGCGCGCCAGAGCGCGCGTCAGGCCGAGGATCGCCGCCTTCGCGCTCGCGTACACGGGATAGCCGGCGCCCTTCGAGCGCCAGCAGGTCGAACCGACGTTGACGATCGCCCCGCGCCGCCGCCGCAGGCCGGGCAGCGCAGCCTGGCAGGTGAAGAACGCGGCGCGCTGGTTGATCGCCACGCTGCGGTCCCAGTCGGCCGGACTGACCTCGCCGATGGCGCGGCGCTGGTCGTTGGCTGCATTGTTGACCAGCACCTCGATGTCGCCGGCTTCCTCCTCCAGCTCGCGCATGGCGCGCTCCAGCGCATCGAGGTCGGTGAGATCGCAGTGCCGGAACAGCGGCCTGTGCCAGCCGGCGTCGGCGAGAAGCGCGCACAGGTCGCGGCTGGGACCATCCAGGATGTCGACGAACGACACCCGCGCGCCCTGCGCCGCGAACGCGCTCACGATCGCCTGGCCGATGCCACTGCCGCCACCGGTCACGAACACGTGCTTGTCGAGCAGGCTGGGATAGCTCGCCAACCGCGGATTTGCCTGACCGTCCCTCATAGGCGCACCAGCTCCCCCTCGCGGCGGCGCCAGGCGCCCAGCCGGTTGTCGTGCAGGACGCCGGGCAGCAGGTCCATCGGCAGGTTCTGGTAGCAGACCGGGCGCAGGAAGCGCTGGATCGCCGCTGAGCCGACCGACGTGCTGCGCCCGTCCGAGGTGGCCGGGAACGGGCCGCCGTGGACCATCGCGTGGGTGACTTCGACCCCGGTCGGAAAACCGTTGGCCAGGATGCGCCCGGCGCGCCGTTCGAGCACCGGCAACAGGCGCGCGGCCAGCGCGGTGTCGCCGCCGTCCAGGTGCAGGGTCGCCGTCAGCTGGCCTTCCAGGCTCTCGGCGACCGCCAGCATCTCGTCGGCGTCGCGGCAGGCCACGCACAGGGAGGCCGGCCCGAACATCTCGTCCGACAAGGCCCGTTCGGCCAGGAAGGCAGCGCCGGTGGTGCGGAACAGGGCCGGCGCGCCCTGGCAGTCCTGGGCGGCGCCGCGTTCGAGCGTCTGCACCGCGTCATGCCCGCCCATGCGCTCGAGCGCGGTCTGGTAATGGCCGGCGATACCCGGCGTGAGCATGGTGGCCGCGGGAACCGGGGTCAGGGCATTCGCCGCCGCGGCGCAGAAGCGGTCGAAGTCCTCTCCCGCGATGCCGAGCACGAGGCCGGGATTGGTGCACAGCTGGCCGACGCTCATCGTCAGCGACGCGGCGAAACCGGCGGCGATCTCCTGCCCGCGCGCGGCCAGCGCCTGCGGCAGCAGGAACACGGGGTTAATGCTGCTCATTTCGGCATAGACCGGGATCGGCTGCGGGCGCGCCGCGGCGACCGCCATCAGGGCCGTGCCGCCGCTGCGCGAACCGGTGAAGCCGACCGCCTGGATGGCCGGATGGCGCACCAGCCCCTGGCCGATGCCGTTGCCGCTGCCGGTGAGAAGCGCGAACACGCCGGCCGGCAGGCCGCAGTGGACCACGGCCTGCACGATGGCGCGGCCGACCAGTTCGGAGGTGCCCGGGTGCGCGGAATGCGCCTTGAGCACGACCGGGCAGCCGGCGGCGAAGGCCGCCACCGTGTCGCCGCCCGCGACGGAAAACGCCAGCGGGAAGTTACTGGCCGCGAACACCGCGACCGGGCCGACGCCGATCATGCGCATGCGCAGGTCCGGGCGCGGCGGCTGCCGTTCGGGCAGGGCGCGGTCGATACGGATGTCGGCCCAGGAGCCCTCGCGCAGCACGGAAGCGAACAGGCGCAGCTGGTTGACGGTGCGGGCGCGCTCGCCTTCCAGGCGCGCGCGCGGCAGGCCCGTTTCCAGCATGGCGCGCTCGATCAGCGCGTCGCCCAGGCCGAGGATGCGCTCGCCGATGGTTTCGAGGAACAGGGCCCGCTGCGCGTCGCTCTGCGCGCGGAACGGATCGAACGCGGCCTGCGCGAGGCGGCAGGCGGTGTCGATCTGCTCGCTGTCGACCGCGTTGAAGGCCGGCTCGAGTGGCTGGCCTGCGGCCGGGTCGAAGGCGCGCAGCGCGGCGCCGTTGCCGCGCACCGCGCGGCCTCCAATCAATGCTTCTCCGGTAATGCTCATTTTGGTCTTTCTGGGGTACGAATCAATCAATCCTGGGTGCCGGCGGCACGCTCCAGCGTGACCAGCACGACGTCGTTGCTGTGCATCGGCAGGCGGATATCGGCCTGGCCGCTGCGGCCCACGTGCACCGTGCGCGCCTGCTCCGGCAGGTCGCGGGTCAGCTGCTGCAGCTGCGCCAGCTGCGCCGGGTTCAGGTCCTTGGGCGCGCCCATGTCGATGTAGGCCGAGTAGGCGTCGTTGGCGCGATAGCCGGTGCGCCGCACGGTCAGGCGGTAGTCACCCGGCCGCAGATGGCGCAGGCGCAGCGCGAGCGGCGCCGCCGCGTGCGCCGGCACCAGGCGACCAAAGAACGACCGGTTGCTCACCGGCTGCACGGGCTGCTGGAAATCCCAGGCCACGGCCGTGATGCGGTCGCCGTCGGTTGCGGCCAGCACCTGCGCGTCCTGCACGGGAATCGCGTTGCCGCTCAAGGCGTGCAGATACTTGTAGGCGAAATAGGCGGGCTTGCGGATACCTTCGCGCGTCAGCAGGCCGAAGCCGCCGTGGAAGGGCTTGTCCGGCGGCCCCGGCTCCTCGAACAGGTCGCTGTAGACCCAGTAGCTCATGCCCTGCACCAGGCCCTGCGTGCCCTTCAATTTGCTCAGGATGTAAGCACCGCTGATATAGGAATCGTGCACCAGGTCGCGCGGCGTGTAGCTCGTGCTCCACTCGGTGAAGTACAGCGGCAGGTACGGGAACTTCGACGCCGCGATCTGCTCGCGCACGTTCCGCACGTCGCCGACGATGGCGTCCGGCGAAGGCGCCAGCTTGGTGTCCTCCTTGCCCATCTCGTCGAGAAAGCCGCCGCTCACGCCATAGGTATGGGTGGTGACGAAGTCGACGCCCGCCCCGCTCTGCGCGACATGGTTCAGGAACTCGGGCACCCACGCCGCGCCCGCGGTGGAAGGACCGCCGACGCGCAATTGCGGATCGACGGCCTTGATGGTGCGCGCCGTCAGGTCGTACAGCGCGAAGTAGGCATTCTGGTCCGCAGCCTCCCAGAAGCCGTCGAGGTTCGGTTCGTTCCAGACTTC
>DASRUW010000461.1:0-2529 GCA_035655255.1 Telluria sp.
TCCTCACCTGCACGGGCGACCTGTCGCGCAACCGGCGCGTGGGACTCGGACTGGCGGAGGGCAAGAAGCTCGACGCCATCGTGCACGACCTGGGCCATGTGGCCGAGGGGGTGCCGTGCGCCAAGGCCGTGCGCGAGCTGGCTGGGCGCCTGGGCGTGGATATGCCGATCACGAATGCCGTCGCCGGCGTGCTGTTCGACGGTGTGCCGCCGCGCCAGATGGTGGGCCAGCTGCTGGCCCGCGATCCGCGCGGCGAGTAGCGTCGTTCCCAGCACCGCGTCGTTCCCGCGCAGGCGGGAATGACGGGGTGGCCGGGTTAGAGCAGGATGGTCAGCAAGCCGACCGTGTCCTCGTTGGCCTGGACCGCGTGCGGAGTTCCACCCTCGAGCCACAGCATCTCGCCCGGCCGCAGCACGGTGGTGCGGCCCGGCATCTGAATCTCCAGCTCGCCTTCCAGGCACACCAGGGTCATCTGCCCTTCCACCTTGTGCTCCGCGACGGTCTTCCCCTTGGGCAGGACCATGCGGATCAGTTCCATCTGCTCGGTCTTGGCCAGCGCCACCGAGGTGAAGTAGGCGATGTCGTCGTCGCTGCGGCGCAGCGGGATCTTGTCGCCCGATGCCGCGTGTTGCAGAGCCATGGCACGCCTCCTTAGTCTTCGTGAATCTCCTTTACGCCGCGCAGCCACGACACCAGCGCGAACGCGTCCTTGAAGCCGCTTACCAGGTCCGGCACCAGCTGGTCCGGCTGGTTCAGCTTGAGCTTGATCTCGGTCCACACGAAAAAGCTCTTGAGCTTGAGGTATTCGACATGCGGATGCTCCGGGTCGAAGCCCTTGGGCGGCCGCTGCAGCTTGTCCTCCGGCTGCAGGTCGCCGTAGGTCGCGCGCAGAGCTTTATTTTTGAGCATCCTGGCGAAGCCTGGCGCATCGTTGACGACATGCTCGCGGATCGCCTTCAGGCGCGCCGGGGGCGGCATGTACTCGCCCGCGCCGAACAGCAGCATGCCGTTCTCGATATGGAAGTAGTAGGTCGGCCCGCCCGCCGCGCTGGGACGGCGCTTGTTGTTGGGCGTGATGCCGGCCGAAAAGCGCGTCTTGTAGGGGCTCTTGTCGTTGGAGAAGCGCACGTCGCGGTTGATGCGAAACATGGCTTTCTTGGGATCGCAGCCGGCCACCGCCGGGTCGGACTTGCCGAGCTGGCGGATCACTTCCGTCACCACTTCCAGGAACTCGGCGCGCAGGATGTCGTAGCGCGGCTTGTTCATGATGAACCAGGGACGGGTGTTGTTCTCGGCCAGCTCTTTCAGGAATTGGTTCAGGTCACGCAGATGCATCGGGGTCCTCGGGCGTCAGCGCGCGCGCGGCCGCCTGCCCACATTGACGTCGAGCGTGGCCTGCCGGTTCTTGCGCAAGACCGTCATTTTAGCCTTGCTTCCAGGATGCAGTTCGGCGATGAGGTTGAGCATGACATTGGTGTCCGTCACCGGCTTGCCGTTGACCGCCACCAGGATGTCGCCCGGCTTCATGCCCGCCTTGTCGGCCGGGCCGTTGCGCACCACGCCGGCGATCATCGCGCCCGCCTCCTGCTTCAGCTCGAAGGACGAGGCCAGTTCGGGCGTGATGTCCTGGGATTCGATGCCAATCCAGCCGCGTTCCACGTGGCCGGTCCTGATGATGGCTTCCATCACCGATTTGGCGGTCGAGACGGGAATCGCGAAACCGATGCCGACCGAGCCGCCCGACTGGGAATAGATGGCCGCGTTGATGCCGAGGAGATTGCCGCTGGTATCGACAAGCGCGCCGCCAGAATTGCCGAAGTTGATGGCGGCATCGGTCTGGATAAAGTCCTCAAAATCGTTGATGTGCAGGTTATTTCGCCCAACGGCGGAGATAATGCCCATTGTGACCGTCTGCCCCACGCCGAAGGGATTGCCGATCGCCAGCACCACGTCACCCACCTTGGCCAGCTCGGCGTGGCCGAGCAGCATGACGGGCAAGCCCTTCAGATCGATGCGGATCACGGCCAGATCGGTCTCCGGGTCCGTGCCGACGATGTGCCCGGCCGCCTTGCGCCCGTCGGCCAGCTGGACGTCGATCTCGTCGGCCGCTTCGACCACGTGGTAGTTGGTCAGGATGTAGCCGTCCGGCGACACGATCACGCCCGAGCCCAGGCTGGCCGATTCCTCGTCCTTGGGGTTGCGGTCGCCGAAGAACTTGCGGAACAGCGGGTCGCGCAGCAGCGGATGGTTGGGCCGCAAGGCCTTGCTGGTGAGAATATTGACCACCGCCGGCATGGCGCGCGCCGCCGCCGCCCGGTAGCTGCCGGCGGGCGCGGGCCCGGCCTGCAGCACGGTCGCCGGCGTGCCCGCCGTGCCTACCTGGACCGGCAGCGCGGGCCGGTGCACCAGGTCGGGACGCACCGCCAGCAGCACCAGGTACAGGGCCAGGCCGACGGTGACGGTTTGCGCAAACAGCAGCCAATAACGTCGCATATGTCTCTTACTTCTTCAAAGCGTCACGGATCTCCC
>DASRUW010000462.1:0-2077 GCA_035655255.1 Telluria sp.
GGACCCGGTCGCGTTTTCCATCGGCCCGCTGCACGTCCACTGGTATGGCCTGATGTACGTACTGGCCTTCGGCCTGTTCCTCGCGCTCGGACGGGTGCGCCTCCAGCAGCCGCACATCGCCGCCCAGGGCTGGAAGAAGGAGGACCTGGACGACATGCTGTTCTACGGGATGCTCGGGGTGATCGTCGGCGGGCGCCTGGGCGAGGTGCTGTTCTACCGGCCCGTGTATTTCGCCCAGCACCCGCTCGAGATCTTCATGGTCTGGACCGGGGGCATGTCCTACCATGGCGGCTTCCTCGGGGTGCTGGTCGCGATGGCGCTGTGGGCGCGCAAGCGCGGGCGCAACCTGTTGGACCTGTACGACTTCATCGCGCCGCTGGTGCCGCTCGGGTACGCGTGCGGACGCATCGGCAACTTCATCAACCACGAGCTGCCGGGACGCGTGGCCGATCCTTCCCTGCCCTGGGCCATGCTGTGGCCGACGCCGGACTCGCCGCTCGACTACCCGGTCTACCTGCCCAATCCGGTCCACCCTTCGCCGCTGTACCAGGCCCTGGTCGACGGCCTGCTGGTGTTCGTGATCGTCTGGTGGTTCGCGCGCAAGCCGCGCCCGCGCCTGGCGGTCGGCGCCCTGTACGTCCTGCTGTACGGGATGGCGCGCTTCTTCACCGAGTACTTCCGCGTGCCCGACTGGGAAGTCCAGGTCGCTGGCGTGCCCATCACCTCCGGCCAGATGCTGTCGCTGCCGATGATCGTCGCGGCCCTGGCCATGCTGGCCTGGGCCTACCGCTCAGTGAAACGCCTTCCATAGCATGTAGCCCGCCAGCAGATACAGCACCACGGCGAAGCTGCGGCGCAGCCTGTGCACCGGCATGCGGTGCGCCGCGCGCGCGCCCACCGGCGCGAGCAGCACGCTGGCGGCGGCGATGCCCACCAGGGCCGGCAGGTAGACGAAGCCGAGCGAATACGGCGGCAGGCCCGGCTCGCCCCAGCCGTACACGATGTTCGCGAGCGTGCCGCCGACGGCGATGGGAAAGCCCAGGGCCGCGCTGGTGGCCACGGCATTGTGGATGCGCACCTTACACCAGGTCATGAAGGGCACGGAGATGAAACCGCCGCCCGCGCCCACCAGGCCGGCCACGAGGCCGATGACGCCGCCCGCCGCGACCATGCCCGCCTTGCCCGGCAGTTCGCGCGCCGCGTGCGCGGTGCGGTTGACGATCATCTGCGTGGCCGAGAAGGCGACGAAGGCGGCGAACACCAGCGCCAGCACTTTCGTATCCATCAGCTTGCCGAGGTAGGGGCCGATCCAGGACCCGAGCAGGATGCCGGGCGCCAGCTGCGCCACCAGTTCCCAGCGCACGGCGCCATGGCGGTGGTGGGCCCGCATCGAGGACAGCGAGGTGAACATGATGGTGGCGAGCGAAGTGGCGATCGCCATGTGCACCACCAGCTCCGGCGCAAAGCCCCTGGCGGTGAAGATCATGGTGATGAAGGGCACCAGCACCATGCCCCCGCCGATGCCCAGCAGCCCCGCGGCGAAGCCGCCGGCCGCGCCCATCGCCAGCAGGACGAGATTGAGGCCCCAGTCCATCAGCGCTCTTTCGCGCGCTTGAGGATGGCCTTCCACTCGCCCGCCGTGACGGGCGAAACCGACAGGCGCGAACCCTTCTGCAGCAGCACCATGCCCTCGAGCTCGGGCATGGTGCGCAGCTCCGTCAGCGGCAGGAAGCGGATCTCCTGGGTGGCGCGCACGTCGAGCGCGATCCAGCGCGGCTGTTCGGGGGTGGCCTTGGGGTCGTGGTAGGGACTGGCGGGATCGAACTGGGAGGCGTCCGGGTACGGCCCGCTCGCCACCTCGGCGATGCCGGCGATGCCCGGCACGGCGCAGCTGGAGTGATAGAACAGGACCCCGTCGCCCACCTGCATGGCGTCGCGCATGAAGTTGCGCGCCTGGTAGTTGCGCACGCCGTCCCACGCCTCCCGCTTCTTGCGCTTCAGGTCGTCGATCGAGAACGCGTCGGGTTCGGACTTCATCAGCCAGTGGTTCACGCGGCGGTCTCCGGTTCCGGGGCAG
>DASRUW010000463.1:0-6408 GCA_035655255.1 Telluria sp.
ATGCTGCCGCAGCCCGATCCGGATGCCGCGCGCGCCGCCGTCGCCCGTCTTGCCGCAAGCGCGCGGCACCAGGCGGGGATCGGCGGCTACGGCGTGGTCGGCATGGCGCTGCGCACCGACCCGGAATCGATCCGCTGAAAAAAATTTGCGGACGAGGGAATAAATTCGCGTCCCCCATCGTTTTCCAGGTAACAGCGGCGGATCGGCCGCCGCTCGCTACCAGGAGAACGATCATGAAAAACGCACGCATGCTTTCCCGTCTCGCCCTCGTCGCGGCCATGGGCGCATCGGCGGCGGCCCACGCCCAACTGGCCGGCGCGCTGGGCGGACGCGGCATCGTCGGCGGCACGCTGTCCGGCATGGGCGGCTTCGGCGGCCCGATGATGTCGCCGCTGTCGGCAGCCGGCAACCTGACGCATACGATCGAGGGCAACGGCAACATGGAAACCGGGCGCGGCGCCGGCCTGACGCGAGCGCTGCAGGCGACCGGCAACGCCGGCGGCAGCGGCGCCGCGAACGCAAGCAATGGTCTGGATCAGGCACTGCAAGCGACCGGCAGCGCATCGAAAAGCGTGAGCGGGACGCTCGACGCGGGCGCGCATGGCGCTGCGGCAGCGCAGGGCGCGCAGGAGAGCGCATCGTCGCTGGCCGCCGCGACCGGCAACCAGTCGCGCGGCGCGGCCAGCGCGACGCAAGCGGCCAGCGGCGGCGCCAAGTCCACGGCGGCCGCGCGCAAGGCGGGAAATTGAAGCGGCGTGCGCGCGGCGTGGCTGCCGCGCGCACGCGAGGCAGCGCTTATTTCGTCAGCGCGGCGGCGGTCGGGAACGACGGACGGATGTCGTTCGGAATGCCCTTCATCTTCTCCAGCGCCTTCTGCACGTCCGGACGGATGACGACGTACTTGGTCATCATGTCCTTGGCGCGCGCATAGTCGCCGGTCGCCTCGATGGTCAGGAACTCGCGGTCCAGGTCGAGCACGGCCTGCTTGATCTTCGCGAAGTCCACCGAAAAGGTGCCGTCGCCGTGCGAGACGAAGCCGCCCTTGTCGAGGATGTAGTTCATCTGGATCGCCATGCCGCGCGCGTGCGAATCGGTCAGGCCGAAGTGCAGCGTGCGGAAGGCCGAGGCGAGGAAGGTGTTATACAGTTTGCGTTCCGCCGCTTCGCCCTGGCCCAGCGTATCCTTCAGCTGGCCCTTGTCCATCATGAAGCGCAGCGCGTACAGGCCGGTGATGTCGGCCTTGGCTTCCTCGATGGTCGAATAGGCGTCCTTCAGGTCCTGGCGCGGGGTCGAATCCTTGCCGTCCTTCTTGGTCATGTGCGGGCCCAGGCCGTGGGTGATCTCGTGCGCCAGGATGTGGGTGAAGAAGGAGTTGAAGTCCACGTCCTTGCGGTCGGCCGCGCGCAGCACGATCTTCGAGATCGGCTTGAGGATGGTGTCGAACTTCGCTTCCTGCACGTTCTTGAGCATCACGCGCTTGGAGCCGCGCTGGCTGATCACCACTTCGTCGTTCGGCAGGTTGTAGGCGGCGGTCTGCACGCCCATGTTGCCGTCGCCCGCGCCGTACACCTCGTTCACCACCACCATCGGGGCCAGCGCGCCGATCTTCGGATTGCGGTACTGGGCGTCGAGCGGCAGGTTGTTTTCCAGCTCCTGCATGTGGTTGGCGAAGAAGTCGAGCTTTTTCGTCTCCTTCTGGTCGCGGATGTTGACGTAGGCTTCGAACGCGGCCTTGTAGCCGAACAGCTCGTCGTTGTAGGTCTCGTACGGGCCCATCGTCACGTCGACGATGGAATCCAGGTCCATCCACGCGAAGTCGGAGGGACGGTAGTCGTTGCTGAGGAAGGCGTCCGCGCGCAGCGCCAGGAACTTCTTGAGCGAGGCGTTGTCGGTCGCGGCGGCGGCATCCTTCAGCAGCGCGGCCAGCTTCTGCAGCTCCGGCCTGTACTCGTCCGAGTACTTCACGACGGTGAACTTGCCGTCCTTGCCCTTGCGGATGGTGGTGAAGAACCACTGCGCGGCTTCCTTGTCCGGGGCGGACAGGCCGTTCATCCAGGTTTCCAGTTCGGCCTTGGTCGCGCCGTCCGGATAGAAGCTGCCCTCCTTCGGCTTGGCCGCCGGGATGGCGATGCCATCGACCGACGCCGGCAGGAAGGACTGGTTGTCGTCGATGATCGACCACGGGCCCTTGTTCAGCCAGAAGTAATCCTGGCGCGCCTTGCCCAACGCGGAGCCGTCCTTTTTCAGCGCGGCCCACAGCGCCTCGTTGTGCGACCAGCGCTGGCGCAGCTGGAGCACGTCGACGATCTTCGCCGCTTCGATCAGCTTGGCGATGGCCTTCTTGTCGCCGGCGGACAGCTTGGACGTGTCGGCCTTGAGCTGCACGGGCGCGAAGCGCTTGGTCATGGTGGTCAGTTCGGCGGCGGTGGCGGCTTTTGGCGCGCCGGCGGCCGGTTCCGCCAGCGCCGGTACGGCGGCCAGCAGGACGAGCGGGAGGAGGATGGGTTTCATAAGTCTCCGGACTGGGTTTGGTTAGTCCTCCATTGTAATGCAGCCCTCCCGCGCCGAAGTCTTTACACGACCTTGTACACCTGGCCGGTCTGGGCCCCCTCGATGCTGCGCTCGTACGCCAGGGCGACCCGCCTGGCCGGCACCGTCTCCCAGCCGCGGAAGTATTCGCCGTAGGCCTCCACCGATTCGTCCAGCAGCGCGGGGCTCACCACGTTGATGCGCAGGCCGCGCGGCAGCTCGATGGCGGCCCCGCGTGCATAGCCCTCGACTGCGGCGTTGGTCATGGAGGCCACCGCGCCGTAGCGGATCGGCGCATCGGCCAGCACGCCGCTGGTCAGGGTGATCGAGCCGCCGTCGTTGAGGAAGCGCTGGGCCACCTGGGCCACGTTGACCTGTCCCATCAGCTTGCTGTCCAGACCGATGCGGAACTGCGCGGGGGTGATCTCGGCCAGCGGGCCGAAATGCAGGGCGCCGGCCGTGACCACCACCGCGTCCACCTTGCCGATGCGGTCGAACAGGGCTTCGACCTGGCGCAGATCCGCGATGTCAGCTTGGTACTGGCCGCTGCGCGCGCCGACGGTGATGATCTCGTGGCGAGCCTGCAGGTGCGCGGCAACGCCCTGGCCGATGGTGCCGGTGGCGCCGATAAGTACGATCTTCTTGCTCATGTTGTTCTCCTGGTCGATGGAAGTGCGAGGAAGCGCCAGTATGGACAGGAAGGGCCGCATGATAAATGCGCTATCATGAACAAGATTACAAACCAGTGATTTGGAATAATGGACAAATTGCGAAGCATGGAAGTGTTCGTTGCGGTGGTGGACGCGGGCAGCTTCACGGCCGCGGCGGAGCGGCTGGACATTTCGCCCGTCATGGTCGGCAAGCATATCCAGGAGCTGGAACAGCGCCTCGGCTCACGCCTGCTGGCGCGCACGACGCGGCGCCAGAGCCTGACCGAGATCGGCGCCCATTACGCCGAGCAATGCCGCGCGATCCTGGCCCAGGTGTCGGCGGCCGACGCCAGCGCCGAAGCGATGCGCGCCACCCCGCGCGGCCGGTTGAGGATCACGGCGCCGGTGTCCTTCGGCGCGCAGTGGCTGGCGCCGGCCATGACGGAATACCTGGAACGCTATCCGGAAGTGACGCTGGAACTGGAGCTGATCGACCACATCGTCGACCTGGTCGATGAAGGCTTCGACGCCGCGATCCGCATCGCCACGCTGGACGACTCGACCCTCGTGGCGCGGCCGCTGTGGCCGTTCAAGATGATGATCGTCGCCTCGCCCGACTACCTGCAGCGGCACGGCATGCCGCGCAAGCCGGCCGACCTGGTCAAGCACCGCTGCCTGGATTTTTCGCACTGGTCCAAGACCGTGCGCTGGAAGCTGAAGGGGATGGACGACGACGTGGTGATCCCGGCCAGCCGCTTCCGTTGCAACAACGGCTTGGCGCTGAAGCGCGCGGCGCTGGCCGGATTCGGGATCATCATGCAGGCCGAGATGATGCTGCGCGAGGATGTCCAGGCCGGACGCCTGGTGCCGCTCCTGCAAGGCTACATCCCCGATGCGCGCGACATGTACCTGGTCTACCCGCGCGACCGGCGCGCCACGCCGAAGCTCACCACCTTCATCAATTTCATCCTCACCCGCTTCGGCCACGGCACCGCCTGAAACACCAGGGTCACACGAAACACCAGGGTCAGGTCGCCCAATGCACCATTTCTCCCCTCAGGCTACAACACGCAAGTAGCCAGAGGAGAATTTGGTGCAATGGGCGACCTGACCCTGGTTTGCTGGTTTGCTTACTTGGAGGCGATGGTGGCTTCGGGGGGCGACTGCTGCCAGCCGCCGCCGAGGGCGCGGGCCACGGCCACCGCGGCAAGCAGGCGCTGGGTGCGGATCTGGGCGGCGGCGCGGTCGGCGGCCAGCGCGCTGCGCTGGGCGTCGGTCACGTCCAGATACGTGGAGACGCCGCGGTCGTAACGCGCCTGGGCGACCTCGCGCGCACGCGTGGCCGCGGCCTGCGCCTTCGCTTGCGCTTCGGCCTGGGCCTGCTTCTCCTGCACGTCGGAGAGCGCGTCCTCCACTTCACGCAGGGCCGTCAACAGCTTCCCTTCGTGGTTCGCGACCGCTTCCTCGTACTTGGCCTTGGCCAGCGCCAGGTTGGACTTGTTGCGGCCCGCGTCGAACAGCGGCAGCGACAAGGCCAGCGGGCCGATCGAGAACTGGCGCGCGCGATGGTCGTTCAGGTCGTGCAGCGCCTCCGAGGCGTAGCCGAAATTGCCGGTCAGGCTGAGCGACGGATAGAACGCGCCTTCGGCCACGCCCACCTGCGCATTGAACGCCTTCAGGCCGGCCACGCTGGCCGCCAGGTCCGGACGCTGGGACAGCAGGCTGGCCGGCAGCCCGACCGGAATGGCGGGCGGCAGCGGCAGCGCGCCGCCGCCACCGGCGGAAGCGAGCAGCGGCACGGACGGCGAGGAGCCCACCAGCACGGCCAGCGCGTGTTCCAGTGTATTGCGCTGGCGCTGGACTTCGTGCAGGTCCGCCTCCGCGTTGGCGCGTTCGATGCGGGCCCGCGAGACATCCAGTTCGTTGGACAGGCCGCCGTTGAAACGCGCCTCGATCAGTTCCTGCGATTCCTTGCGGGTCGCCAGCGCGCGCTGCAGGATATCGAGTTCCTGGTCCACGCCGCGCAGCTGCCAGTAGGTCTGCGCGACCTGCGCCGACAACAGCAGCAGCACGCCATCGCGCTCGTCCTGGGCGGCCAGCGCCTGCGCGTCGGCCGACTCCACCACGCGCCGCACGCGGCCCCACAGGTCCAGTTCATACGAGAACGAGGCGCCGACGCTGTAGTTGTTGCCTTCGATGGAGCGCCCGCCCAGCGCCAGGCCCTGGGAGGTACGGGCCGACGTGCGCGAGTTGCTCACGCCGACGCCGGCGTTCACGGTCGGGTACTGCGCGGCGCGCAGCACACCCAGCTGGGCCTGGGCCTGCAGCAGGCGCTGGGCGCTCGCCTTGACGCCGGGGTTGTCGTGCAGGGCGCGCTGCTCGAGCGTGTCCAGCGTGGTGTCGTGGAAGACGGTCCACCAGGCGGCCGGCATGCGCGCGGCCTCGGACGGGGCGGCGTGGCGCCACGCGCTCTGCTGCACGCCCTGCGGGGCCTGGAAGTCGGGGCCGACGGTGGTGCAGCCGGCCAGCGCCGCGGCCAGCGCGGTCAGAATCAGGGGTTTGAACATGATTGTCTACGCTCGATAAGTGTTGTTAGTGCGCGCCGCCGCCGGCGCCGGGGCCGGATGGCGACTTGACCTTGTCCGCGAACCAGAGCACGCCGATGCAGCCGATCAGCACCGCGCCGACGATGAAGAAGCCGTCGTTGTAGGCCATGACGTAGGCCTCGCGCCGCATCAGGCGGTCGATCGCGGCCAGCGCCTGGTTGCCGGCCGTGACCGGGTCGATGCCCTTGGCCATGAAGGACTGCGTGAGCTGGTCGATGCGTTCCTGCGTGGCCGGCGCCAGCAGCGACACGGAGTCGCCCAGGATCGCCGAGTGGAAGTGCTCGCGCACCGTCAGCGAGGTCGCCAGCAACGCAATGCCGATCGAGCCGCCCAGGTTGCGCGTCATGTTGAACAGGCTGGAGGCGGACGGCGTGTCCTGCGGCGGAATGCCCTGCATGGCGAAGTTGGACAGCGTGAGCATCACGAACGGCTGGCCGATGGCGCGGATCACCTGCGACCAAATGAGCTGGTCGTAGCCGGTGGTGGCGTCCATGTGGGCGTTCATGATGCACGAGTACCCGAACAGGAACAGGCCGAAGGAGCACAGGATGCGGTTGTCGATCCTGGACGACAGCTTGGCCGCGAACGGCATCACGAACAGCTGCGGCAGGCCGGCCCACATG